>NZ_AKVH01000103.1:0-190925 GCF_000278565.1 Pseudomonas sp. Ag1 | reverse complement strand
AAAAACCGGGCCATACCGAGCCAGAAAGGCCTGACGTGAATGCCTCAATTCCATCATTCAAACTCTTCGTATAGGCCGATAGCGACGGTTCTAATATTCCCGGACAAACCGCTGCCGGTAATACTCATAGACGCGCCAATCGCATCCTTTATTTGCGTGACCGTCGCTTGATGCGCGGGATTCAGATCGTTATCGATGACTTGCCGGGGTTGTGTCGCAAGACCCGGCAGTCGATTCCRGCGGCGATTCGCAAGGGCATGGAGAAGCGCCCGGAGATTGCGTATCGGTTGCTGGATGCTCATGACTTGTTTCGCGAGGGTTGAGGGCMGCCTTCCATTTGCGGCGATTTTCTCGCTTGAGYCTGCGGGCCKKTTKGTATTCGAGGCGAGCCTGGGCCATCTCCTGAGTACGCGGGGGCCGAAARCCGGCTTTGTARCGCTTGCGTTCRTGRCGAAGYAGRACGAGTTCTGCGCGCATTTGGCGGTGGCGTTTAGTRTTCAGGAGGTAGAGGCCTAGAAGCGAGAACAAAAGCCCTGTCGAGAAAGTAAAAAGATCTGGTGTGTRGCTGATAGTGAACATCACCGCAGAAAAGCTCAGCACACAACAGCCAACCATTATCCAGACTCCCCACGCTCGCCCTCGCACAACAAGAGCATTTCCCACCGACAAGATCACTGACATTACGCCCATATCAAGACCCGAGTAATTGCGGTAACCAGAAATCCGATGTAGATAGGTGCTGCCCAAAAGCGCGCTCGCCATAACAAGCGCAAGAAGCGCGCAAAAAAAAGCACCAATAAAAACCGGGCCATACCGAGCCAGAAAGGCCTGACGTGAATGCCTCAATTCCATCATTCAAACTCTTCGTATAGGCCGATGGCCAGTGTCCGGATATTCCCGGAGACGCCGCTGCCTATGACACTCATGGTTGCACCCACTCCTGCCCCCGCAATCGCCGGGTCAGCATCGATCGCGGCAAACAACCGGCCGAGGTCGATACTGCCTTCGATCCGTTTGCGGGTGGTGCGATAGGCAGCTGGAAAACCGTCCTTCAAGACGCTGGAAGTCATTCCTTTACTCCTGGATTCCACGAGAACGCAAAGAGTAAGACTGAGCCGCCTGAAAGGTTGTCAGAAAGGTCCTCCTTTCCAGACTGACATTTCCCGATCACCTCTCCATACCTTGTGGGCAATCATTCCAATTGGAAAAGTACGCCCGTGCTACTAATTCCCTCTTCCCCCCGCAAACGACCACTCATCCGCCGCCGTCGTCGTAATCACCACCATCACATCCTCAGGGCTCAGCCCAATCGCAGCCTCCAGCCGCTCCACCAACACCTGGTAAAACCGCCGTTTGGTCTCGGTATCACGAGGTTTACCGCCCGTGATCGCGATGAGTACATAGTCGTGGCTGCGCGGGCCGCCCAAATAGTTGGGGTCGATGATCATCTCGCCAATTTCGTGCTGGTGGATCACGTGGAAGCGATCCGCGTCAGGAATCTTGAAGCTTTCAACCAGAGCGTCATGCAATCCCTGTGAAAGTGCTTGCAGATACTCAGGGGATTTCCCGCGGTGCAGGGAGATTCGGGCGTAAGGCATGGTGGTTACTCCGCAGGATGGATGGCTGCCAACAGGTTCAGCGCCGACGCCGCTGTCGGCCAGCCGGAGTAAAACGCCAGGTGAGTGATGACTTCACCCAGTTCCTCGACGCTCAAGCCATTGCCAACCGCCCGCTGCAAGTGAAACGGTAGTTGCTCCAGACGGTACATCGCCACCAATGCCGCCACGGTGATCAGGCTGCGCTCCCTGGGCGACAGGCCCTCGCGCTCCCAGATATCGGCGAACAGCACGTCGCGGGTCAGCTCGGTAAATTTGTTGCTCATGGACGCTCGCTCCGACAATTCAGTTGACGGGCAAAAACTAGCAAGCCAGGATCATTCCGAATATCAGATTTAATAGCATCCACCATCCCGTTTTAATGGACCATTCAATGCGCCGCCCCACCTTCGACCTTGATGTACTGCGCACCTTCGTCACCGGCGTCGAGCTGAACAGCTTTGCCAAGGCGGCGGATCGCCTGGGCCGTTCGACCTCAGCCGTCAGCGCGCAATTAAAGAAACTCGAAGAACAGGTCGGCACGCCGGTGCTGAGCAAATCCGGGCGCGGGCTGGTGCTGACGCCGGTGGGTGAAGCGCTGCTCGGCCACGCCAGGCGGTTGCTGGACCTCAATGACACTGTCTTCAGCAGCCTTAACGAAACCCAAACCGCAGGCACTTTGCGCCTCGGTTTGCAGGAGGATTTCGGCGAGCATGTGCTCAGTGACATCCTGCGGCGCTTCGCCAGGCTTTATCCGATGATCAGCCTTGAAGTGCGGATAGGCCGCAATGCCGAGCTGTTGACCCTGATCGACAGCGCGAGCCTGGACCTGGCGCTGACCTGGGAAACCGGTCAGACATCGTCCTGCCGCACCCGCCTGGGGCAAACACCCATGCACTGGATCGGGCCCCGGGACAAACCCCAACTACCGCGCGCCGAGGACGCGCCGCTGCCGCTGGTGATGTTCGAGGCACCCTGCGTATTGCGCAGCGCCGCCACCGAAGCCCTGGACCGCGCCGGCATTGCCTGGCGCATTGCCTTGACCAGCCCCAGCGTGGGTGGGATCTGGGCGGCGGTCGATGCCGGGTTGGGTGTGACCTTGCGCACCCGTATCGGTTTGCCTGCGCACCTACGTGTACTCGACGATCTGCCGCCGGTGCCGTCCCTTGGCTATGAATTGCATTGCAGCCATCCAGCGCCAGGCGCTGCGGTCGAACAGCTGGCAGCGCTCATACAGAGCAGCCTGGTTTAGGCGGTTTCGCAGGGTTGCAGAGTGACGAACAGTTGTCGCCCCAACTTCGCCGCCGTCTCCAGATGCTGTTCGGCAGCGCCGCTTTCCGAGTCCAGCAGCAGCTCGGATGTCAGCACTTTCGCACCGCAGTAATCAAAGATCCCATGGTCGATTTGCGTGCGCATGGCGTCGGCATAGCCGTGGCGTTCAAACACCCCTTCGTCCGCCCCGCCAACGCCCAGTAAGTGCACCTGCAAGTGGCCGATTTTTTTCACCACCTTCGTCTCAAGGCTGTAGTCGATCGCCCAACCGTTGACGAATACCCGGTCGATCCAGCCCTTGAGCAAGGCCGGCATCGACCACCAGAAGATCGGGTACACCAGCACCAAGGCGTCGGCGCGGTCGAGTCGGGCCTGTTCGGCCAGTACGTCGGCCGGCGGCGTGGCGCGGGTGCGATGCACTTTATGGTCGGCGGCGTTGTAGCGTGGGTCGAAACCTTCGGCGGCGAGGTCGGCGATCTCGAAGGTGTGCCCTGCGGCAGTGATGCCGTCAGCAGCCTGTTTGGCGAGGCTGTGGGTGAGGGATTGTGGGTCGTGATGGGCAACGACGATCAGCGCGTGCATGGCAATGACTCCTTCGGGGGGTGGCGATGAGCAGGCAAATTGAGTAGGCTTGAGCTAAGTTACCGTTGGTAAGTTACTTTTGGTATATAAGCATGTCAAGCGATCAATCCCCTGCCCCTCGCCGTCGCCTGTCCCGGGATGACCGGCTACGCCAGTTGCTCGACGTGGCCTGGCAACTGGTGCGCGAAGAAGGCACCGACGCGCTGACCCTCGGGCATCTGGCCGAATTGGCCGGCGTTACAAAGCCGGTGGTGTATGACCATTTCGGCGATCGCGCGGGGCTGCTGGCCGCGCTGTATGAAGATTTCGACGCGCGGCAGAACCAGGTGTTTGCCGCTGCAATCGAGGCCAGCGAACCCACCCTGGATGATCGCGCCCGGGTGATTGCCTCGTGCTATGTCGACTGTGTGTTGTTGCAGGGGCGGGAAATTCCGGGAGTGATTGCGGCCCTGGCCGGCAGCCCGGAACTGGAAACCATCAAACGCGAGTACGACGTGATTTTCCTCGGCAAGTGTCGCGATGCCCTCGCCCCCTTTGCCGTGGACGGTGTGATTGGCCAGCCCGGTTTACGCGCAATGCTGGGCGCGGCGGACGCCTTGTCCCATGCTGCGGCCAGCGGGGAGATCAGCCCGCTGGAGGCGCAAGAGGAGCTGTTTGCGAGCATCAAGTCGATGGTGAGTCGAGGAGCGCGTTAGCCCAGCCTTGCGTGCACGAACATCCGAGCCTTGTGGGTCATCTGGTCGAAGTGACGATCACGCTGTTTTTCGGCATCGACCATCGCCCGCTTGCCGTGCTTTTGCAGGAGGTAGGTGTGGATCTGCCGCACCTCCAGCGAGCTGTAGATCGACGCCACATCCAGCAACCCCATCAAGCCGTCAGTGCTGTAGTCGCAGGTGTTCATCAACACCTGGGTACCGCGCACACCGCGCAGTTGAAAGCCCATGGACTCGAACGCCGGGACCTTCTCCACTGCGCAGGTCAGTTCGGCATGGGGGTAGCGGGCCAGCATGTCCTGCATCATCGCCCGCGCCACGCCTTTGCGCCGATGGCTGGCGTGCACCGCCATGTAAGCCACGCCGCACGCCTCGGGATCGTCCTTCACCGGCAGGTACAGCAGGAAGCCGATCACCTGCTCCTGCGCGTCCAGCGCGACGATCAATTCCACCGCAATGCCCTTGGACCCGCCAAGCGCTTCCAGGTACAGGTGCACCTCGTAGCCGATGGCGTACTGATAGACGTTGTACAGCAGGTTGCTTGGCGGGATGGCGACCATGCTGATGTCCGTCAGGTAGTCGACCACCATCTGCAGGATCTGCGCGTTAATCGGCTCGGGGCATGGGGTTTCGTAATGGGTAAGGCTGAACATTTGAATTCCTGGTGTTTCATTTTAAGGCCCGGCGGATTGTACCTGCTGAAGGGCCGCCGTGGACCCGCAAGCCCCCATTGTGGCGCGGGAGCTGCTCGGCTCATTGCGCACATACCTCCCGCAGGCAACCGCGCAGCCAGCGATGGGCCAGGTCGGCGTCCAGGCGCGGGTGCCAGAGCATCGATACGGTGAAGTCCGGGAACACGAACGGCAGCGCAAAGCGGTAGAGGTCGCTGTGCAGGTTGGCGGTATGCCGCTCCGGCACGCTGGCGATCAGGTCGGTGCTGCGGGCCAGGGCCAGGGCGGTCGAGAAGCCGGCGACGATGGTCACCACGTCCCGGGTCAGCCCGAGCGCTTCAAGGGCTTGATGGATCTGGCCCTGATCACGGTCACGCCGGGACACGTAGATGTGCTGGCCTTCGGCGAAGCGCTGCGGCGTGACTTCGCCCTGGCTGAGCGGATGGCCCTTGCGCACCACGCCGATAAACCGGTCGCGGAACAGCGCCTGGGTCAGCACCTCGGGGCTGGCGCTGCTGTCGACCACGCCGGTTTCCAGGTCGACACTGCCATCGCGCAGCGGCGTGCTGCCTTTGTCCGGCTTGTGCACGAAGCGCAACCGCACGCCAGGCGCTTCCCGGGCGATCCGCGTCAACAGCGCCGGGCCGAAGTTTTCAACAAACCCGTCGCTGGTGCGCAAAGTGAAGGTGCGTACCAGCTGGCTCACATCCAGCGTCGCAGCGGGTCGCAACACCGCTTCGGCGTCCTGCACCAACTGGCTGACCTGTTCGCGCAACGCCAGAGCGCGCGGCGTAGGTACCAGGCCGCGGCCGGCACGGACCAATAACGGATCGCCGGTGGTTTCCCGCAGTCGCGCCAGCGCCCGGCTCATTGCCGACGGGCTCAGGCGCAAGCGTTGAGCGGCACGGGCGACGCCGCCTTCGGCGAGCAACACATCCAGGGTGACCAGCAGATTGAAATCAGGTGTCGACACGGCAAACCTCATAGGGCGTTTGGCGCACGTATAAAGTGCAAATGCTGCGCCTTCCGCCATGTTAGGTGACGGCGTAGATTTCTGACAGCGGTCAAACCCTGGAGCCTCTTGATGAAATCACCTGCACCCCGTGGCGCTCTCGTCGCCCTGTCACTGTCCATGTTGCTGGCGTCCTTGGGCACCAGCATCGCCAACGTCGGCCTGCCGAGCCTGGTGCAGGCGTTTGATGCATCGTTCCAGGCGGCGCAGTGGGTGGTGCTCGCCTACTTGCTGGCGATTACCACGGTGATCGTCAGCGTCGGGCGCCTGGGCGACGTGATGGGCCGCAGCCGCCTGCTCTTGGCCGGGTTATTGCTCTTCACCGTTGCCTCGGCCCTGTGCGGCATGGCTCCGTCCCTCGGGCTGTTGATTGCGGCCCGCGCCCTGCAAGGCCTGGGCGCGGCGATCATGATGGCGATGACCATGGCGCTGGTGGGCGAGACCGTGGCCAAGGAACGCACCGGCCGCGCCATGGGGTTGCTGGGCACGATGTCGGCCATGGGTACCGCGCTGGGGCCAAGCCTTGGCGGGGTGTTGATCGCGGGGTTTGGCTGGCGCGCGCTGTTTTTCATCACCGTGCCGCTGGGTTTGCTGACATTTGCCCTCGCCCGGCGCTATCTGCGCGTCGACCGCCATGGGCTACAGCCCGCGCAATCCGGGTTCAGTTTCTTGTCGACTTTACGGGATTCAACGCTAAGCGCTGGCCTGGCCATGAGCGCGCTGGTATCGGCGGTGATGATGGCGACCTTGGTGGTCGGGCCCTTCTACCTGACCCACGGTGCAGGCCTCGACCCCGCCTGGATGGGCCTGACAATGGCAGTCGGGCCCTGCGTTTCGGCATTGACGGGCATCCCTGCGGGACGCTTGACCGACCGTTTCGGCAGCGGCCCGATGGCCATCGCCGGGCTGCTGGCGATGCTGGCGGGCTGCCTGCTGCTCTCGCTGGCGCCGCTGAACCTTGGGGTTGCCGGATATATCACCCCGCTGATCATCCTCACCCTCGGCTACGCCCAGTTTCAAGCCGCCAACAACACCGCCGTGATGAGCGACGTACTGCCAGACCGCCGTGGCGTGATCGCCGGCTTGCTTAATCTGTCGCGCAATCTGGGCCTGATCGCCGGGGCTTCGGCCTTGGGCGCAGTGTTTTCGCAGGTTTCAGGTGACCTCTCCACGGCCACTCCCGGCGACGTGGGAAGTGGGATGCAAGCCACGTTCGGCGTGGCATTGGCACTGATTGGTGCAGGTCTCTTCCTGGCCCTACGCGTCCGGTTCCGCGTAACACCTGTCTTGACAAGGTAAAATCGTAACGACTATTGTCTGACAACCTGATTACCAAGGTTTTCCCATGCTTGAGCTCCAGCGCCCTGATTCGCTCGTTATGCGCGTTGTCAGCGCCATTCGTGCAGAAATCGATTCCGGCCAACTGGCGCCCGAAGCGCGCCTGCCCACCGAACAGCAACTGGCTGAACAACTCAATGTCAGCCGTTCGGTGGTGCGCGAAGCGATTGCCCAGCTCAAGGCCGACGGCGTACTGACCGCACGGCGTGGCCTGGGCTCATTTATCTCGCAAACCCCGGCCGGCACCGTGTTCCGCTTCCCGGAAAAAAACGGTCGCCGCCCGGACTTGGCGCAGATGTTCGAAGTGCGCCTGTGGATCGAAACCCAGGCCGCCTCGATTGCCGCCCAACGCCGCGACGCCGCCGACCTGCAGCGCATGAAGACCGCCCTGCAGGAAATGCACGACAAGCGCGCCGACTTCGACGCCGCCGCCCTGGCCGATGTGGAATTCCACCGCGCCATCGCCGAGGCCAGCAAGAACGACTATTTCGTGGCCTTCCATGACTTCCTCAGAAGCCAACTGGCCAGCGCCCGCAAGACCGCCTGGGAAAACTCCGCCACCCGCTTTGTCAGCGGCTCGGCCGATGCCACCCAGGAACACACTGCGCTCTACCAGGCCATCGTCGACGGTGATGCCCAAGGCGCCGCCGCCTGTGCCGAGGCTCACTTGCGCGCCGCAGCAAGGCGCCTGCATCTGGAACTGCCCGCTATCAATTGACCGATCCGAACCCTTTTAAAGCGTGCCGATGGCGCGCTGTTTTTTTAACAAAACCATTAGTCTGACAACCTGATAAGCAGACTGAAATGCGTAGGTACTCAAAATAATGATTTATGACTTTTGCATCATCGGCGGCGGCATCGTCGGTTTGGCCACCGCGATGGAGTTGCTCAAGCGCCAGCCCAACGCCTCGCTGGTGATCCTGGAAAAGGAAAGCCTGTTGGCCAAACACCAGACCGGCCATAACAGCGGCGTGATCCATGCCGGCATCTACTACGCCCCGGGCAGCCTCAAGGCCGACTTGTGCAAACGTGGCGCCGAAGCGACCAAGCAGTTCTGCACCGAGCACGGGATCAAGTTCGAGGTGTGCGGCAAGTTGCTGGTGGCTTCGACTGATCTGGAAGTACAACGGATGGAAGCGCTGTACGCCCGCTCGCAGCTCAACGGCATGAAAGTCGAACGCCTGGACGCCGACCAGTTGCGCCAGCGCGAACCGAACATCGTCGGGCTGGGCGGGCTGTTTCTCGACGCCACCGGCATTGTCGATTACCGCGAAGTCTGCGAAACCATGGCCCGGGTGATTCGTCGCGCCGGCGGGGAAATCTGCCTGGAACGCACCGTCACTGCGATCGTCGAGGACACCGACAAAGTCACCGTCAGCACCCGGGGCGAAAGCTGGCAGGCCAGGCATCTGGTGGTGTGTGCAGGTTTGCAATCGGACCGCCTGGCCGTGATGGCCGGCGTCAAGATCGACCACCAGATCATCCCGTTCCGTGGCGAATACTTCCGCTTGCCGGAATCGAAGAACACCATCGTCAACCACCTGATCTACCCGATTCCCGACCCGGAGCTGCCCTTCCTCGGCGTGCACCTGACCCGCATGATCGACGGCAGCGTCACCGTTGGCCCGAATGCAGTACTCGGCCTGGGTCGCGAGAACTACCGCAAATTCTCGGTGAACTGGCGCGACGTGGCGCAGTACGCGAGCTTCCCGGGTTTCTGGAAAACCATCTGGCAGAACCTCGGTTCGGGCAGCGTCGAGATGAAAAACTCGCTGTTCAAGTCCGGCTACCTGGAGCAGTGCCGCAAGTACTGCCCTTCGCTCAACATCGAAGACCTGCTGCCCTATGAAGCCGGCATCCGCGCCCAGGCCGTGATGCGCGACGGCACCCTGGTGCACGACTTCCTGTTCGCCCAGACCCCGCGAATGCTCCACGTGTGCAATGCGCCCTCACCCGCTGCCACCTCCGCGATTCCCATCGGTTCGATGATCGCCGACCGCATGTTCAAGCCCCACTGACGCACCGCACCACGCCTCACTTTGACAATAAATATAATGACTCATAAGGAAGTACAGAATGACGGCTACAGCCCGCACCCCGGACGTTGAAACCCCCGAGCAAACCAGGAAACGCCTGCGCAAAGTCGCGGCCGCGACGATCTTCGGTTCGATGCTGGAGTGGTATGACTTTTACCTGTACGCCACCATGGCGGCGATTGTGTTCTCGAAGATTTTCTTCGATAACAGCGACCCGAAAGCCGCTACGCTGATGGCGTTTTCCACCTTTGCCATCGGCTTCATCGCGCGCCCGTTCGGCGGCATTCTGTTTGGCTACCTGGGCGACAAGTTCGGGCGTAAACAAGTGCTGGTGCTGACCTTCTGCATGATGGGCGTGTGCACCACGTTGATCGGGCTGATCCCCAGCTACGCCTCCATCGGCATCTGGGCGCCGATCGTGCTGGTGTTTATCCGCATCATCCAGGGCCTGGGGGCCGGTGCCGAACTGTCCGGCGCGGCGGTTACCTCCTACGAGCACGCCTCAGAAGGCAAGCGCGGCAGCCAGGGTGCATGGCCGGCGCTCGGGCTGAACCTGGGCTTGCTGCTGTCTTCGCTGACCGTGTACCTGCTGACCATCAACGGCAATGAATTCCTGCTGGCCGGCGGCTGGCGGATTCCGTTCATTTGCAGCATCGCGCTGGTGGGTGTGGGCCTGTGGGTGCGCAACAGCATCCCGGAAACCCCGGAATTCAAGGAACTGAGCAAGGAAACCGCAAAGGCCAAGGCGTCGCCGCTCAAGGCGCTGTTCAAGAACGACCTCAAGGGCCTGGCCGTGGTGTTCTTCGTGGCGATTGGCTACAACGCGTTGAGCTACATCTTCAAGACCTTTTCCCTGGCTTACCTCACCCAGTTCAAGGGTGTCGATGTGCACGTCACGTCGCTGTCGGTGACCATTGCCAGCCTGATCGCCATCGTCGCCGTGCCATGCTTCGGCTGGTTGTGCGACAAGTGGAGCAGCAAGACCGTGCTGATGCTCGGCGGCCTGCTGTCGCTGCTGTTTGCCTACCCGTTCCTTGCGCTGCTCAATACCGGTGAAAGCCTGATGATCTACGTCGCCATTGGCGTGGGCACCGGCATCCTCGCGCCGATGATGTTTGCGCCGCAGGGTTCGTTCCTGAGCCGCCAGTTCCCGACCCAGACCCGCTCCTCGGGCTTTGGCACCGGGCGGGAAATCGGCACCGCGATCGCAGGTGGCCTGGCGCCATTAGGGGCGTTGTCGATGGTGGCGGCGTCGGCCACTCACTCCACTGATGGCGTTGTGATAATCCTCGCGATCTCGTCCCTGCTGGTGGTGGTGTTCGCCTTGTGCGATCAGGGCCGTAAACACTCGGCATTCAAGAACTGAGGCAAAAAGTTCGGACCAACGGGTGCATGGATGCCCCTTCATCGCGCATCATGGGCACTTTCAAGCTCAAGGGAAACGTCCATGCGCGTTCTGTCATTGATGATGGGTCTTACGACGCTGGCCGCCAGTCTGGTGTTTACCGCCCAGGCGCAGGCGGGTGAAGAAAGCCTGTTGGTCGACTCGATCAATCAATACCGCAGCCAGGTCCAGCGCTGCGGCAACCAGGGTTCCCAGGAATTGCCACCGCTGGCCAGCGACACGCGGCTGGTGTTGCCGGTCAACAGTGTCGGCGACTTGCAGCAGGCGCTGGCGCGAGCGGCGTACCCGATGGTCAACGTCCAGGCCATCAGCCTGTCCGGGCCCAGGAACGCCGAAGCCGCGATGAAAGCCGTGCGCGAAAGTTTTTGCCGGGTGGTGCTCGACCCGCAGTTCATTGATATCGGCGTGAGCAACAGCGGCCAGGACTGGCGCATCGTGCTGGCCCGCCCGCTGCTGACCAGCGGCCTGGGCGAGACCCAGACCGAAGGCAAGAAGGTGCTCGACCTGATCAACACCGCCCGCCAGCAACCACGCCAATGTGGCGCCCAGGCCTTTGCCGCCACCACGCCCCTGAGCTGGAACGAAGCACTCGCCAACGCCGCCGCCGGCCACGCGCGCAACATGGCCAACGGCAACTTCTTCGATCACCTGGACCACGATGGCCGCACCCCGGGTGACCGGGCTGAACTGGCAGGCTACATCGGCCAGCAGATCGGCGAGAACATCGCCGCCGGCATGGACACCCCACGCAAGGTGGTCGACGGCTGGCTGGCCAGCCCCGGGCACTGTGCCAACCTGATGAACCCGCAGTTCCGCGAAATGGGCGCCGCCTACGCCATGGACCCGAAAAGTGATGCCGGCATCTACTGGACCGGTTTGTTTGGAGTGCAGCAGCAATAACGGTTTGTATCCCAACGTATCTTCCCGGCGAGGCGACACACTGCGAGGTGCAGGGCCCCGGCGATGACACATTGCGGATACGCCGGCGCGGTTTCCTGTGCACACCGGCCCACCCCGGGCCACTTGCGAGGAAACCGTCATGTCCCAGAACAGCACCGTGCTCTACACCGGCAGAACCCACACCACCGGCGGGCGTGAAGGCGCGTCCCACAGCGATGACCTGCACCTGGACATCAAGTTGTCGCCGCCCGGCTCCAAGGCGGCCGGCACCAACCCCGAGCAACTGTTTGGTGCCGGCTGGTCCGCCTGCTTTATCGGCGCAATGGGCAAAGCCGCACAAACCCTTCACATCCGCCTGCCCGCCGACACGGCGGTGAGTGCCGAAGTGGACCTGGTGAACAGCCCGGAAGATGGCTATTACCTGCAGGCGCGCCTGCGGGTCAGCCTGCCGGGTATCGAACACTCGGCGGCGCAGGCACTGGTGGACCGTGCCCACCAGACGTGTCCGTATTCCAAGGCCACCCGCGGCAATATCGCGGTAACGATTACGGTGGCCTGAAGGGAGCTCAGCGAAGCATTATCCGGCCGAGACACTAAAGTGCCATCTAGTGGATAATCCCGCTGAACTGGCTGAGTCCCGGGATGTCTGTAGCTTGGCATCCCTACCTCAGCGAACCGTGGCAAGAAGGCGTTCACCGAATGACAAACTGGCTGCAAGGCGGCGGCGAAATGGCCGAACGGGTCCGGCATCACAACTGGGCCAATACGCCATTGGGGCCTTTGGAACACTGGCCGGACGTACTGAAGACCACCGTCGCCCTGTGCCTTGCCTCCAGTTTCCCCCAGGCGATCGTCTGGGGGCCTGCGCTGATCACGCTTTACAACGACGGGTTTATCCCGATTCTCGGCGACAAGCCTGATGCCCTCGGGCGGCCATTCAACGAGATCTGGCAGGAAGCCTGGCCCGAGATCAGTCCGATCGCGGATGCCGCCTTCGCAGGTGAAGCCACCTTTATCGAAAACTTCCCGCTGACGATCGAACGCGGCGGCGCGCCGGAGCAGGCGTACTTCACCTTCTGCTACAGCCCGATCCGCGACGTACAGGGCAAGGTGGTCGGCATGCTCGACACCGTGACCGAAACCACCGCCACCGTGGTTTTGTCCCAGCGCCTGGCCGAGCTGAATGCAAGCCTGGAGCAGCGCGTCACCGAAAGGACCACCCTGCTGACCCAGACCGAAGCCGCCTTGCGTCAATCGCAAAAGCTCGAAGCCATCGGCCAGTTGACCGGTGGCGTGGCCCACGACTTCAACAACCTGCTGACCATCATTCGCTCATCCGTCGACTTCCTGCGGATGCCGAGCCTGTCCGAAGAGCGTCGCCAGCGCTACATGAGCGCGGTCACCGACACGGTGGACCGGGCCGGCAAATTGACCAGCCAGTTGCTCGCATTTGCCCGGCGCCAGCCGCTGAACCCGGAAGTGTTCGATGCAGGCCTGCGGGTGAAAAACATCGGCGAGATGCTCGAGACGGTGACTGGCGCGCGGATTCATGTGCACGTCGAACTGCCCGGGCAGCCGTGCTACATCCGCGCCGACTCCAGCCAGTTTGAAACCGCCCTGATCAACATCGCCCTCAACGCCCGGGACGCGATGAACGGCCAGGGCAGCTTGACCCTGCGATTGGACGCCGATCAAGCACTGCCGAGCATCCGTGGTGACGCCGGTTCACGCCAGGCGTTCATCGCCATTTCACTCACCGACACCGGCAGCGGGATTCCCGGGGAAACGTTCGAGCGCATCTTCGAACCCTTCTTCACCACCAAGGAAGTCGGCAAGGGCACCGGCCTGGGACTGTCCCAGGTGTTCGGCTTCGCCAAGCAATCGGGCGGCAACGTCGATGTGGCCAGCCAGGTCGGCCAGGGCACGGTGTTTACCCTGTACTTGCCGCAAGTGGTACCTGAAGAGAGCTTCCAACGAGACACCCCGGACACCTGCGGGCTGATCACCGAATGCGCCCAGCGCCATATCCTGGTGGTGGAAGACAACCTGGAAGTGGGCCGCTTTGCCAATCAGATCCTCCAGGACCTCGGCTACCAGACCACCTGGGCAACCAATGCCGAACAGGCGCTGGAACTGGCCGGCGCAGACGCGTTGGGGTTCGATGCAGTGTTTTCAGATGTGGTGATGCCCGGCATCACCGGGGTGGCCCTGGCCAGGGAACTGCGACGCCGCCGGCCCGGCCTGCCGGTGGTACTGACCTCGGGCTACAGCGAGGAGCTGGCGGAAAGCGGCTATGAAGGCCTGGTGTTCCTGCCCAAGCCCTACTCGGCCGACCAGGTCTCACAGGTGCTGGCCAAGGCGCTGCTCAAGGGCTGAGGCCTATTCCGCGACGGCCACCTGGTTACGCCCGAGGGCCTTGGCGCGGTACAGCGCCTTGTCTGCGGTGTTCATCAGGCCGTGCAGGTCCTGGTCCACCGCGCGGGCCCAGGCCACGCCGAGGCTGGCGGTCAACCCCTGGACCGGCTCGCTGGTCAGCCCGGCGATGGCCTTGATCAACTGCTCGGCGATGTCCCGCCCGGTCTCCAGCGACGTATCCGGCAGCAGCACCGCAAACTCCTCGCCCCCCAGCCGCCCATACACATCGGCCTGGCGAAACGACGCGCTGATCACCCCGCCGATCTGACGCAGCACCTGGTCCCCGGCCTGGTGCCCGTAGGTGTCATTGATGTCCTTGAAGTGGTCCATGTCCATCATCAGCGCGCACAACGGCTGCTGGTTATGCCGGCACTGTTCGTAGAGCAACTGCGCATGCTCGAAAAACGCCCGGCGGTTCATCAGGCCGGTGAGTTCGTCGGTTTGCGCGGCGCGGGCGGAGATGTTGTGGGCTCGTTCCATTTGCCGGGTCAGGCGAAAGGCTTTTTCCAGGGCATCCGACAGCTTGCGCGTGGCGCCACCGACAAACGAAGAGAACACCAGCACCGCCAGGGCCATGCCGACTTGCATCGACGACGGTTGAAACAGCAGCCACAGGGTGCACGGCAGCAGCACCAGGCCCATGGAGACCAGGGTCATGTAGCGATAGGCCGAATAACACGAGACTGCGCTGACCGACATGCCCACGGTGAACAACATCACCAGGGCCTGGGACAGGCGGTCGTCGGTGGGCATCAGGGCGAATGCGCCGATGCCCCAGACCCCGGCCGACAACATCAGCGTTACCCAGTAGCGCCGCTCCCAGCGCGCGGGGGTGCGTTCACTGTTGGGGCAGCGAAACCAGTCCATGAACATCCACACCCGCAGCAACGACGTCCCCGCCAATACCACCAGCCAGACCAGCATTACCCGGTGATCAAAACGTTCCCAGCACAGCCAGCACAGCATGGCGGCCGCCATATAACTGCCGAACACTGCAGAGAATGACTGGCGAAACAGCTGGTGCAATCGATCTGTTCGTACCTGCTCCTCGATGAAGCAATCCTGGTCCTGCCCACGCCCAAGGCCATTCATTTGGTCCGCCTGATCTTACTGCCGCGACAAAGTGCCATTGTGGCATCCTGCCAGTAGCCCTAACAACTGAATCAAGCGTGCTAGAGCGCCGAAAGCAGGATAAATATAGGTGAACACCTTCTCGCTCGCTCCAAGGATCAGAATCCACCCATGAATACCCACCCGATTACCACCGAACGCCTGATTCTCAGGCCCGCAGCGGCCGACGATGTGGCCAGTGTATTTGCCATTTATGGCGATCCCGAGACCAACCGCTACAACCCGGCGGGCCCCTTGACGGACCTGGGCCAAGCCGAGGCCGCCCTGGCTCGCTGGCTGCTGCACTGGACAGAACATGGTTTCGGCCAATGGGCGATTGCCACACAAGAGGCGCCGGACCGCGTGATCGGCTTTGGTGGCATCACCTTGTACCCCTACAACGACGTTGAGCGGATCAACCTGGGCTACCGCTTTGCGGTCAGCGCCTGGGGCCAGGGCTTTGCAACCGAGATTGCCAGGGCGGCGTTGCAGTTTGCCTTTGTCGAACTGGACCAGCCGCAGGTGTACGGCGTGGTGCGTCCGGCGCATACAGCATCGATCAAGGTGCTGGAGAAAATCGGCATGCAGTACATCGATGAGCTGGACGATGTACCCGGTCAGGCGCCGAGCCTGGTGTATGTGGCCCGGCGGGCCCTCTGACCTTTGTATCGCAGTGTGTCCAAACACCGCTGCGATACAAAACCTTTAACCCACGGGTTTTCTCGAAACAGACGGGATACACAACTACGTTCAACTGTGAGCCAGGCACACCACCCGCCGCCGGAGACTCACCATGCACACACAGTTGAACACCCCACCCCGCCGCCTGATGGGCGCGTCGCTGCTGGCCTTTGCGCTGTTGCAGTTCGGTGCCCTCGGCGTCGCCAGTGCACAGGACGCGCAAGCACCTGCGGCGGCCAGCGCAACTGCCCACAGCGCGCTCGGCCCGTTGAAGCATGTGAAAGCCGGCTTGCTGGATGTGTCCTACGCCGAAGTCGGCCCGGCCGATGGCCCGGTGGTGATACTGCTGCATGGCTGGCCCTACGACATTGACAGCTACTCCGAGGTAGCGCCGCTGCTGGCCGCCCAGGGCTACCGGGTGCTGGTGCCTTACGCCCGCGGCTATGGCGATACCCATTTCCTGTCGGCAAAGACCCTGCGCAACGGCCAGCCGGCCGCCCTCGCCGTCGACCTGATCGACTTCATGGACGCGCTGAAGATCAAGCAGGCCGTGCTCGGCGGCTATGACTGGGGTGCGCGCACCGCCGACATCGTCTCGGCGTTGTGGCCTGAGCGGGTCAAGGCGCTGGTATCGGTCAGCGGCTACCTGATCGGCAACCAGGCCGCCGGCAAGAACCCATTGCCGCCCAAGGCCGAGTTGCAATGGTGGTACCAGTTCTACTTCGCCACCGATCGCGGCGCCGCCGGCTATGCGAAAAACACCCACGACTTTGCCAAGTTGATATGGCAGATCGCCTCGCCAAAATGGGCATTCGACGACGCCACCTTCGACCGCAGCGCCAAAGGCCTGGACAACCCCGACCACGTCGCCGTATCGATCTTCAACTACCGCTGGCGCCTGGGGCTGGTGCAGGGAGAGAAAACATACGCTGCGCTGGAGCAGAAACTCGCCACCGCCCCGTCCATCAACGTGCCCACCATCACCATGGAAGGCGACGCCAACGGCGCGCCGCACCCGGCCGCAGAGGACTATGCCAAACGCTTTACCGGGAAGTACGAATACCGCCTGATCAGCGGCGGCATCGGCCACAACCTGCCGCAGGAAGCACCGCAAGCCTTTGCCAAGGCTGTGATCGATGCGGACCACCTGTGATGAAGCGCCTGCATCTTGCTGCACTCGTCGCTGCAACAGCTGGCGTGGTGGCCACCGCTACCGGGTTCGCCTTTGGCGGCCCGGCCACCAGCGAGCCTTCGCCGATCTACGGCGTGACCATTCCCGACGGCTACCGTCAATGGGAGCTGATCGCGCCGGCCCAGGAAGCCGACCCGCTGAATGAACTGCGAGTGGTGCTGGGCAATAAAGTGGCGCTCAAGGCGTACCGCGACGGCACGCTGCCCTTCCCCGACGGCACCGTGCTGGCGAAACTGGCCTGGAAGCACGTGCAATCGCCCGAGTTCAAGACCGCGTCGATTCCCGGCGCGGCGACCACCGTGCAGTTCATGGTCAAGGACTCGAAGAAATACGCAGCGACCGGAGGCTGGGGCTTTGGACGGTTCATCAATGGCAAGCCGGTGGACCAGGCGCAGCATGAGACGTGCTTTGCCTGCCATCAGGCGCTGGTGAAGAACCACGATTATGTGTTCACCCGGCTGGCGCCTTAGCGCAATAGCCCTTTTCAACAACAAACGCCGTGGCGCTCACGCCCGGCTTCAGGCCCAACTCGGCCACCGCGTCGCGGGTCACGATGGAAAACACCTTCGAACCGCCCGCCAACTGCTCGCCGCCGGGCAGGGTCAACACCACTTCGGCATTGACCGCGCCGTGCTGGACCTGGCTGACCTGGCCTTTGAATACGTTGCGTGCACTGACTTTCATGGAAACGGTTCTTGTCTTGACTTGTAGGTTGGGAATTGCCGCGCATGATTAAACGTTGCCTTGTGTAAAAACAACTGTAGCGCCCTGCTCTGGCTGGAACCCCACGCCAATAAAGAAGGCCGCCCAATGGGCGGCCTTCATCTGGAGCAGTTACCGACGACTGATTAAAACAGCGCGTAGGTGTAGTTGAAGATCAGGCGAGTCTGATCCTGGTCGGCGGTGCCGGTGTTATGGCCGTGGTAGCTGCCGGTACGGAACGTAGTACCGAAGCCTTTCAGCGGGCCTTCCTGCACGACGTAATCAAGACGGAAATCGGTTTCGCGTTCCGACTGATCGCTGCCACCGGCAACCTTGGCCTTGATGTCGCTGCCGTTCAGGTAGGCAATCGAGGCTTTCAGGCCCGGCACCAGGGTTCTGAAGTCATACAGGTACTGACCGAAATTGACCTGCTCGCCCGCACGGGAGAACTGGCCAACCACCGCGTCGGTGAACAGGTAGAAGTCGGAACCGGCCGCGCCTTGGGCGGTTGGATCGGCGATGCTGCCCTGGTTGACCCAGACGAAGCCACCGTCATCACTCACGCCGATATGGCCGAGCATCAACTGGCTGCCGCCCAACTGATAGGTGAAGGCAGCACTGTAGGTTTTGTTGTCGACTTCACCGGCGTGCTTGGCATAGCCGCCGTTGTTGTTGAACGCATAGCCGGCCGAACCGTTTTTGCCGTCGCTGGTGCTGTCGAAATAACGCAGGTCGGTCTTGAACGACTGGTCATTGCCCAACGGCAATACGTGGACCAGGCCGAAATAGTTCTGTTTGTAGAAGTCTTCCAGGTTGGCGTAGTAGTACTGCAACGTCAGGTTTTTAGCGATGACGTTGTCAGAAGAACCAAACGGCTGGTAGTCGACACCACCGAAACGGAAGCTGTCGCTGTCGCGAGTGGCACCGGCCACGCTCAAGCCCGTGGAGTTGCTCGATGCACGACCTTCAGCCTTGTTCAGCTCGCCGCCGGTGAAGGTGACGTTGGGAATGTCCTTGGAAGTCAGGATGCCGCCGTCAAAGGTCTGCGGCGCGGCACGGCTGTCGTTGGACACCAGGATCGGCAGGATCGGCGCCAAACCACCGCCCACGTGCAATTCAGTCTGGGAAATACGGAATTTAACGTTGCCGGCTGCGCGACCGAAGCTGTCAGCAGGCTCGGTGCCGTTGTTCTTCACCGGGAAGAAGCTGTTGCCGTTACCCGACAGGCCATTGCCCGCTGCGTGGCCATCGCCACCGTCCAGACGCAACGCGCCGAAAGCCATCACGTCGAAACCTACGCCGACGGTGCCCTGGGTGTAACCGGATTTATAGTCGAAACGCAGTACTTGAGCCGCTTCCCGCAGATCGTTCGCCGTGCCGGAGTGAACGTCGGCGTTGTAGTACATGGTGCGCGAACTGATCGAAGAATGACTGTCTTCGAGGAAGCCGCTATGGCCGTCACCCGTGCCGAGTGAGCCAAGACCAAAGCCGTCTGCGCTGGCGTGTTGTGCAAGGACAGCCGCCGTGATGGCCAACGCTAATGTAGAGAGTTTCATTTACTGCGCCCCTGTGAACATTATTTTTTTACTGTCCTTCGAGCGAATACCGTTGCGGCCCTGCAAACGCTGCGGATTGTGGCATGGGGCCGATGGCGCAGAATGTGAAATTTTTGTCATGTACCGATGAAAAAACCGTCATGAAAAGGCCGTACAAGCCGGCCTTTTTCGAGGGTTGAATGGCCTGCGGTTGTACGACAACCGCTACTGCGCCGTGCGCTGATCAGGCTGGAGTCGGTGGCGAAAATGCGAGAAATGGTAGGCAACCGCCAGCCACATAAACCATGCAGGCATCACGCAAAGGGCCAGGCGGGTATCTGGGCGAAGTGCCAGCAGGCAAAGTACGAACGCCATGAAGCCAAGTGAAACCCACGCCAACGGCACGCCACCGGGCATTTTGTAGAGGGATTTTTCATGTAGCTCAGGGCACTTTTTCCGATAGGCGATGTAGGACGCCAGGATGGTCGACCAGGTAAAGATCACCAGGATCGCCGAAACAGTGGAGACGATGGTAAAGGCCGTCATCACTTCCGGGACTATAAACAGCAGCAACAAGCCCAGCAGCATCAGGAAGGTGGTAAACGCCAGGCTGATAAACGGCACGCTGTTTTTCGACAGTCGTCGGAATATCCCGGGTGCGTCTCCCAGGTCCGCCAGGCCGAACAACATACGACTCGCCGAAAACACCCCGCTGTTGGCCGAAGAAGCCGCTGAGGTCAGTACCACGAAATTCACAATCCCGGCGGCGGCGGGAAAGCCGGCCACCAGGAACAGCTCGACAAAGGGGCTCTTGCTGGGCGACACCTGCTCCCAGGATGTCACCGCAATGATGCAGGCCAAGGCCAGCACGTAGAACAGGATGATCCGCAGCGGAATCGAGTTGATTGCCTTGGGCAGCGTCTTCTCCGGCGAACGGGTTTCGGCCGCCGCCGTGCCGATCAACTCGGTACCGGCAAACGAGAAGATCGCCATCTGGAACCCGGCAAAGAAGCCGAACACGCCATTGGGAAACGCCGCCTGTTTATCCAGCAAATGATTCAGGGAAGCCGTGACGCCGGTGGGCGACACAAACGAGCTGGCAATCAACACCACGCTCACACTGATCAGGGTCACCACGGCGATGATCTTGATGATCGCAAACCAGAACTCCACCTCGCCGAACAGCCGCACCGTCAGCACATTCAAGGCAAACAGGGTCAGCAGCATTGCAATCGCCGGTATCCAGGCCGGCACGTGCGGGAACCAATACTGGAAAAAGCCCCCGACCACCACCGCATCCCCCACCACCGCCACGCTCCAGCTCAGCCAGTACGACCAGCCAAGAAAAAACGCCGCACGCGGCCCCAGGTAGGCACCGGCAAAGTCGGCGAAGCTCTTGAAGTTCAGGTTGGACAGCAGCAGCTCACCCATGGCGCGCATCACGAAATACACAAACAGCCCGATGATCATGTAGATCAGGATGATCGAGGTGCCGGACAGCGCGATGATCTTGCCCGACCCCATGAACAGGCCGGTGCCGATCGCACCGCCCATGGCCATCAGTTGGATATGGCGGTTGTTGAGGGTGCGTTGCAAAGCGGGCTTTTCAATCAGCCCGGGCACGGTTGTTTTCATCACAAAACCTCTTGTTATGTTTTTGAGTTTTGGCAGAAAAAAGTCAGGCGTTGTTTATTGTTGGAATGGCATCGGGGTCAGGCGTGTTTGTTCTCGAAACCGTGCAGCACGTTGACCGCGTTGATGCCGATTTCATCGACCATGTAGCCGCCTTCCATCACAAACAGCGTGGGCACGCCGACGCTGGCGATGATCTCGCCGATGCCGAGGAAGTCGCGGCTTTCCAGCAGGAAATGACTGATGGGGTCGTCCTTGAAGGTGTCGACGCCGAGGGAAATCACCAGCACTTGCGGCGAGAACTTTCTGAGTTGATTGCAGGCGTCGAGCAACGCTTCTTTGTAGGTGCTCCACCCGGTGTTTTTCGCCAGCGGGTAGTTCAGGTTGAACCCCTCGCCCGCCCCGGCACCGCGCTCGGCACTGAAGCCCGAATAGTAGGGATACGACACAGACGGATCGCCATGCAGCGAGACGAACATCACGTCATTGCGGTTGTAGAAGATGTTCTGCGTGCCGTTGCCGTGGTGGAAATCCACGTCCAGCACCGCGACCCGTTTGGCGCCTTGGGTGATCGCCTGTTGCGCGGCAATGGCTGCGTTATTCAGGTAGCAATAACCGCCCATGTATTCCCGCGCCGCATGGTGGCCCGGTGGCCGGCACAGGGCGAAGGCGCTGTCGTGGCCTTCATCAATCAATGCCAGGCCGGTGAGTGCGATATCGGCGCTGGTCTTCACCGCTTCCCAGGTGGTGCTGGTGATCGGTGAACCGGCATCCATCGCGAAAAACCCGAGCTTGCCGTCGATGAATTCCGGCACCTGCTCATTGGCCAGGTCCCGCACCGGCCACACCAGCGGCAAGGCGTCATGGGCACGGCCAATCGCCGTCCATTCGGCCCAGGCGGTTTCCAGGAAGGACACGTAGCGTTCGCTGTGGGCATTGACGTAACAGGCCCGGTCGAACGTGCGCGGCACGATGATATCGCCCAGCCCAACGTGCTTGACCCGATCACGCACCGTGTCGGCGCGGCTGGGTTGTTCGAAGGACGGCTTGAGCACGCCATCCTTGAGTTCGGTGCCATGGTGCAAACGATGAGAGTCGCTGAAAACAGTCAACATGAAAGACATCCACCCGTGAAAGACAGGTGATTATTTTGTTCTGGCTGCGGTGGGCTTTCTTTGCTTTTACGTGCGCCGATGCTAGCGTAATCGGGAATTTTTACCCCAAAGAGCCGCCATGAAGAAAAATAAAACCAGACAGGTCGCACTTGACGACACCGATCTCGCCATCCTCGCCTTGCTGCAGGAAGACGCGAGTATTTCCAACGCCGAACTCAGCGAGCGCCTGTCATTGAGCCTCACTCCATGCTGGCGACGGCGCAAGCGGCTGGAGGAAGAAGGCGTGATCAAGGACTACCAGGCCAACCTCGATCGCAAGATGCTGGGCCTGGAGATCATGGCGTTTGTGCATGTGCGGTTTGCCGTGCATTCCGACCATACGCCAGAGGACTTTGAGGCCGTGATCAAGGAGCTGCCACAGGTGCAGTCCTGCCACAAGATCACCGGGGATGCGGATTATCTGCTGCAGGTGCTGGCGGAGGATCTGGACGCCTACAGCGATTTTGTGGAGAGCGTGTTGCGGCGGCAGTTGGGGATTGCGTCGATTCAGTCGAGTTTGGCGTTAAGGGAGGTGAAGGCGACAAGTCGGGTGGCCATTCCGGGGCGGGTGGGGAAGTGATCCAATGCAAATACCATTGTGGCGAGGGAGCTTGCTCCCGTTGGACTGCGTAGCGGTCCTTTCTTTGGACGCGCTTAGCACCCCGGCAGGAGCAAGCTCCCTCGCTACAGGTCAAGCCATATCCCTGTAGTGTTTCCAACAAACAGCCGAAATCTGCCTTTACATGTAGCATTTACTACCAATACACTCATTCTCGCCAAGCCGTAGCAAAAACAACAAGGCGAGATATGACCAACCTACGTGACAAACTCACCGACGCCGCACTCAGCCCTACGCCTTCCGAGCGCAAGGTGATCCGTGCCCTCCTCGACCACTATCCACGCAGCGGCCTCGGTTCCATGGCGCGCCTGGCCGAACACGCCGGGGTCAGCGACCCGACCATCATGCGGTTGGTGAAGAAGCTCGGCTTCGGTGGCTATGCCGAATTCCAGGACGCCTTGCTCAGCGAAATGGACCACCGCCTGCGGTCCCCAATCACCCTGCTGCAACCCCGGGCGCACTCGTCCCAGGATGACGCCTGGGCCACTTACCTGCACGACTGCAACCGCGCCCTTCAGGAAACCCAGGCCCTGACCCAACCCGAAGACGTGCGCGTACTCACCGAATGGCTGCTGGATACCAAACACCAGGTGTTCTGCTTCGGCGGCCGGCTCAGCAGTTTTCTCGCGGGCTACCTGGTGAATCACTTGCGCCTGTTGCGTCCGGGCTGTCATTCCCTGGAAGACAACGCCCAGTTACCCGACCGAATCCATGACATCCAGCGCCAGGACCTGGTGCTGCTGTTCGACTACCGCCGCTACCAGACCCAGGCCTTGCGCGTGGCAACCGCCGCCAAGGCGCGGGGCGCGCGGGTGGTGTTGTTCACCGACATTTATGCCTCGCCGCTGCGGGAATTGGCCGACTTGATCATCAGCTCCCCAGTGGAATCGGTGTCGGCCTTTGACACGATGGTGCCCGCCCTCGCGCAGGTAGAAGCCCTGATCGCCACCCTCACACAACACAGCAATGGCCTGGATGCCCGCCTGGAAGGGATCGATGCCCTTCGCACGGAATTCGCCGCTCACCTTTTGGAGGAAAAATAACAATGTTCACGCTCCCCCATCATTCGCCCCGCGATCTTCCGTTCACCGCGGGCAACACCGCCTTGCTGCTGGTGGACATGCAACGTGCCTGGCTCGACCCGGCACTCGACCCGCATTTGCAGGGCCCGCACGCAGCATATTTCCTGGGTCGTGCTCGGGAAACGGTGATCCCCAATCAAGTCCGGCTGTTGAATGCGGTGCGCGAAGCCCGGCAAAACGTGCTGCACACCATCATCGAAAGCCTCACGGCGGATGGCCGCGATCGCTCGCTGGATCACAAGCTGTCGGACATGCATTTGCCCAAGGGCAGCTACCAGGCCGGCGTGATTGACGAGTTGACGCCCATTGAGAATGAAATCGTGCTGCCCAAGACGTCGTCCGGGGTCTTCAACTCCACCAACATCGATTACGTGCTGCGCAATCTGGAAACCCGGCACCTGATCATCGCCGGCATCGTTACCGACCAGTGCGTCGACATGGCCGTGCGTGACGCCGCAGACCGTGGCTATCTGGTGACCCTGATCGAAGATGCCTGCGCCACTTACACCTTCGAACGGCATCACGCGTGCCTCGAGGCGATCAAGGGTTATTGCTGGATCACCGACACCCAAACCGTGATCAACCGTTTGCAGGAGTTGCGCCCGTGAGCCTGATCCAGCCAACGGCAATGACCACTATCGTCACCACCGACCTGATTGGTGTGACTCGCGGACGTTCGTTTCCCACGGACGAGCTTGAGAGTTATCAGCAAGCCGGTGTGGGTTGGGTGCCGGCCAACAGTGCGCTGACGCCTCAGGACCGGGTGGCGGAGAATAATCCCTGGGGCTCCTGCGGCGATTTGCGCCTGATCCCGGACATGAATACCCGCGTGCAGGTGCCCAACGGCCCGGACGCCAATGCGCCGGGCCTGGATTTTATCCACGCCGATATCTGCGAAACCGACGGCCAGCCCTGGGCGGCCTGCCCGCGCACGATGTTGCGCAACGAGATCCAGCGTTATCGCGACGAGCTGGGGCTTGAGGTGACTGCCGCGTTCGAACATGAGTTCAACCTCGGCTACAAGGCCCCTGACAACGCTCACCATGCCTTCTCGCTTTCCGCCCAGCATCACGCCGCGTCTTTCGGCGGCTGGCTGTTGAGCGCGCTGAAGGCGGCCGGCGTCGAACCGGAGATGTTTTTGCCGGAGTATGGCAAGGCGCAATACGAAGTCACCTGCCGTCCCACTCAAGGTGTGGCCGCAGCCGATCGCGCGGTGAATGTGCGGGAGATCACCCGTGAAATCGCGCGCCAGATGGGCCTGGATATCAGCTTCTCGCCCAAGCTCGAAGCCGATGGCGTGAGCAACGGCGTGCACCTGCATATCAGCTTGCAGGATCCAGCCGGAAACGCGGTGATGTACGACGCGCAAAGCAGCAACGGGCTGTCCGAAAAAGGCCGGCAGTGGGCGGCGGGCGTGTTGAAATTCCTGCCCGCGTTATGCGCCTTCAGCGCGCCCACGCCGATTTCCTACCTGCGCTTGAAGCCTCATCACTGGAGTGCGTCCTACGCCAACCTGGGCCAGCGCAATCGCGAAGCGTCACTGCGGATTTGCCCGACCATCACCATCGGCGGCAAGTCCCCGGCCAGGCAATACAACCTGGAGTTCCGCCCGCTGGACGCAACCGCCTCACCGCACCTGAGCATGGCCGCCGTGCTGATTGCCGGCCGCCTGGGCCTCCAGCAAAAGCTCACGCTGGACAGTTCCTCCGATGAAGACCCGGAGTCCATGAGCGATGAACAACGCCAGGCGCGGCATATCCTCGCCCTGCCCGACACCCTAGAAGACGCCCTCGCCAGACTGCGCAACAACCCGCAGTTGCTGGACCAATTGCCGCCACTGCTGATGGATGCCTACTTCGCCCTGAAAGCCGAAGAGCTCAAATCCACCGAGAAACTGACGCCTGCCGAACTCTGTGATCACTATGCCCGCCTTTACTGATTCCCCCGAACACGGCCTGTTCAAGAAACCGGTATACCGGGTCAGCCGGCAAGAGTCCGAGCACCCGGTGATTCTGGTTTGCGAACATGCCAGTTCCTACATCCCCACGGAACTGAACGCCCTGGGCCTGAACGATGAAGCGGCAAAGGAGCATATCGCCTGGGACATCGGTGCGCTGAAACTGGCGGAACGACTCTCGAGGGCCCTGGATGCCACGTTGATCTCGGCCGCCTATTCGCGCTTGCTGATCGACCTCAATCGCCCGCTGGAAGCCCCCGACAGCATTCCGCCACGCAGCGAAATCTACGACGTGCCAGGCAACCGGGAACTTCCTGACATCGTTCGCCAGTATCGCCAGGAGCGCTTGTTCACACCCTTTCACCAGCGCTTGAGCGCCCTGATCGATGCGCGACTGGCGCAAGGTCGCGAAGTGCGCATCGTGGCCGTCCACAGCTTCACCCCGATTTACCACGGCCAACCCCGCCCGCTCGAGGCCGGCGTGTTGTTTGCCGGCGCCGCCGCCTATGCCGAAGGGATTCTGCAAGGGTTGGCCGCCCAGGGCTTGAACGTTGCCGCCAACCAGCCTTACGAAGTGGATGTGCTCGGTGACATGACCGTGCCGTTCCACGGTGATCAGCGCGGCATTGAGGCCGTGCTGCTGGAGGTCAGGAACGACCTGCTGCGAACGCCCCATGCGCTGCAGTCATGGGCGGACTATCTGGCTCCACTGCTGTAGCTGCTGTTGGCTGGACCGGTCTTACAACTATAAAAAAACCGCCTGGGCGTCTTTTAACCTGCCGGGTTCAAGAACATGTTCGGCCGCTTTGGCGGCTGCGCATTCGCCTTACTTCATACGGAAGTACCCCATCATGGCAATTGAAGAGTTTGGCTATAAACAAGAACTGAAGCGCAGCCTGTCCCTTACGGACCTGGTGATCTACGGGATGATCTTCATGATCCCCATCGCGCCCTTTGGCGTGTATGGCTATGTGAACAGCGAAGCGCCCGGCATGGTACCGCTGGCCTATATCGTCGGCATGGTGGCAATGCTGTTTACCGCGTTGAGCTACGGCAGCATGGCGCGGGCGTTCCCGATTGCCGGCTCGGTGTATTCCTACGCCCAGCGCGGGCTGAATCCAGGTGTCGGGTTTATTGCCGGTTGGCTGCTGTTGCTCGATTACCTGCTGATCCCGCCGTTGCTGTATATCTATGCCGCGATTGCGCTGAACCACTTGTACCCCGAGATTCCGAAGACCGCATTTATCCTGGCGTTCCTGGTCAGTGCCACCCTGGTCAACCTGCGCGGTATGACGTTTACCGCGCGCATGAACATCGTGTTCCTGCTGGCGCAACTGGTGGTGCTGGGGATTTTCCTAGTGTGTGCCTGGAAGGCTCTGCACGGGGGTGCCGGCAACGGCCACCTGACGCTGGCGCCGCTGTACAACCCCACAGGATTCAACTTTGGGTTGCTGATGCAGGGCGTTTCAATCGCGGTGCTGTCGTTCCTGGGCTTTGACGCGATTTCCACCCTGGCGGAAGAAACCAGAGGCGATGCCGGGCGCAGTGTGGGCCGGGCCGCGCTGATCAGTTTGCTGGTGATGGGCGCGATTTTCGTGGCGCAAACCTGGCTGGCAACCGACCTTGCGGCAGGCATGGGCTTCACGTCCGCCGACTCGGCTTTTTACGAAATTGCAGCCATTGCCGGCGGCAGCTGGCTGGCTTCGCTGACGGCGATTGCCACGGCGTTGGCGTGGGGTGTGGCGGTGTCCATCACCTCGCAGGCAGCAGTGTCGCGACTGCTGTTCGGCATGGCCCGGGATGGCAAGCTTCCGGGAACCCTGGCCAGGGTCCATCCGAAATACAGCACGCCATACCTGAGCATTTACCTGGTGGGCGTGCTGTCGCTGGTCATCTGCTACTTCTTCATCGACACCGTGGACACCCTCACCTCACTGGTGAATTTCGGCGCCCTGAGCGGCTTCATGATCCTGCACATCACCGTGATCAACTACTACTGGCGGCGCATGCAGTCGCGCAATGTGTGGCGGCACCTGATCACGCCGGTGCTGGGCTTTGTGATCACCTTCGCGATCATGTTCAACATGGGACTGCAGGCACAGAAGCTCGGGATTGCCTGGGTCGTGATCGGGCTGGTCTACCTGTGGTTCCTCAGCCGCAAGGGCGCGAGCCTGGTGCTGTCCAAGGACATCTGACGGCTAGCGCAGTGACTGCTGCAGAAACTCACTGATCAAGCTGAGTACCTGCTGCTGGATCTGCGGCTTGGGACGAGCACCCTTGGCATCCAGGCAAATGAAGCCTTCGCCGGGGTCGCTCTGTTCAATCCGCTCCACCGCGCCCGGCTTGCAGATGGGCAGGAAGCTGAAGTGCGTGGCGTCGCTGATTTCCACGTAGCGCGAAGTCTTCTGCGGCAGGCGCTTGGCCAAGTCGGCCGACTCGAGTGCGGCGGGCAATTCCGGCGATGGCGTGCCCGCCGCAATCACCAACGTTGGGCGGTTCAGCGCCGCGAGGCTGGCATCGCTGAAGCCGCGGGCGAATCCCAGGTCCAGGGAAACAATAGCCGCCACGCGCGGGTCGCTCAAGTCACCGGCCAGTCGCTGCCTCGCCTGCTCGGTGCGACCAACCTCAAGTTGTTCGTAGGCCTTGCAAGGGGCAATTTCCGGATGCAACTTGCAGTCCTCGGTAAAGCGCTGCGTATCAAAGCGGGCACCGCCGACTTCGAGTGCGGTCCAGCCACCGAGGGAGTGCCCGACGACGGCGATCTTGCGCTGGGCCACCGCGCCGAAGCGTTTCGGCTGGGCAATCACGGCATCAATCACCCGATGGATATCCAGGGGCCGTTTCCACAGCTCGGAAGCGGCCGGCTGTGTGCGGTCCTTGCTGGTGGTGCCGGGGTGGTTGGGCGAGGCGACGATGTAACCCTGCCCGGCCAACGCGCTGGCGAGCCAGGACTGGTTGATCCAGTTGCCGAAGATGCCGTGGGAGATCACCACCAACGGATGCTCGCCGGCGGCCGGTGCGGCGTCCTTCAAGGCCGGCGCGCCGACAAACACCGGATTGTCAGCAATCAGTTCTGGTGTGCCGGAAGCATGGGTCGGGTACCACACCGCCACCTGCAACGGCCTGCCGTGCTCCGCGTCGGGAATCACTATTTCCTGGAAGCCGATCCGAACCTCATTGGCCTGGGCCAGACCGGTTACAACCGTCAACAACAGCGCAGCACACAGCGTTTTCATCCTTGAGTTCCCTAAGTGGCTAAGCGCCATATTCTGGCATGGCCGTCATGGGAAAGCAGGTGGGAAATCAATGCGCGTATAAATCATCAGGCTATGGCAACTATCCGAATGGTACGACTACCATGTAGTCACACTCCTTTCAGATAGCCCCCAATGATCAAAGCCAGCCTGCGTAGTCACCTGACCCTCTGGTTTGCCGGTTTGTCGCTGCTCACCCTGGTGAGCGTAGGGTTCTACGTTGGGCACATCGCTACCGAGCAACTGAAACTGGCCAGTGGCAATGCCTTGTTGAGCACTGCCCGCTCCACCGCCGCGCTATTGGCGGTGCAGCTGCGTGAACGCCAGCTCGAAGTGTCGCTGCTCAGCCGCGCACCGCTGTTCAGACGGGGCAACCTGGACGATCCGGACATACTGACCTCCATGGAACAACGCACCCAGTCCCGCGCCGAGTACGCGTGGATGGGCGTCGCCGACACCGACGGGCGTGTGCGCCAGGCGGTGAATGGGCTGCTGGTCGACCAATCCGTAACGGCACGGCCCTGGTTCCAGGCCGGTTTGCAGGGCAACTACACCGGCGATCCCCACGAGGCGGTACTGCTTGCCAAGCTGCTGCCGGGCTCCAACGGTGAGCCCTGGCGCTTCATCGACTTTGCCGCACCGATTCGCAATGCCGGGGGCCAGGTGATCGGCGTACTGGGGGCTCACGCCCATTGGACGTGGGTGACACAAATTGTCGAAGCGGCCAAAGGCAATACGCCGGACATCGAGGCGCTGATCATCGACAACGACGGCAAGGTGCTCTACCCGGAACAACTGGCCGGCCAGCAACTGCCCCAGGACCGCCTGGCCAATGACACCGGCTGGTCGGTCGACAACGGCTACGTGACCAGCGCCGTGGCGGTGCCCAGCCCGTCGAATTCCAGCCTGACCTGGTACATCGTGATGCGCCAGCCGCTGGAAATCGCCCTGCACCCTGCCCGCGTATTGCTCTACAAACTGCTGCTGTTGGGCGTCATTGCCGCGGTGATTTTCGGCTTCGTGGCGTATTACCTGGCGTCGTACCTCAGCCGGCCCATCGAAGAACTCGCGCGTTCAGCCAAGCAGGTCCAAAACCAACAGCCTGGCGCGTATTTCCCTCAAGACCATTTCGTACTGGAAATCGCCCAGCTCGGGCGCTCCATCAAGGGCATGACCCAATCGCTGCTTGGCAAAGAGCGCGAACTGCAGGACACCAATGCGTCCCTGGAAGCCACCGTCGCCCAGCGTACTGCCGCCCTCACCCAGGCCAATGCCGAGCTGTTGAACCTGGCCAGCCATGACGCCCTGACCGGCGTCTACAACCGTCGGCGCTTCGATGAAAAACTGGCGGAGTACAGCCTGCTGTTCCAGCGCAGCGGGCGCGCGTTTGCCTTGCTGCTGATCGACGTTGATCATTTCAAGCGGATCAACGATACCCATGGGCATGCCGTCGGGGACGATGTACTGCGCCAGCTCGCGCAGTTGATTCAGGACGCCACCCGCGCCACTGACTTCGTCGCCCGTTACGGCGGTGAAGAGTTTGCGGTGCTGTTGCCGGAAATCGAAGCGCCGGACAGCCCGGATGTGGTGGCCGAGAAGATTCGCGCGGCAATTGCCGGGGCGTATTTCGAGACCGCTGGGCAGGTCACGGTGAGTATTGGCGTCGGGCTCGTTGAAGCGTCGGACAGCGACACCACAGTGCTGATCAAGCGTGCGGATCAGCAGTTGTATCGGGCCAAGTCGTCGGGGCGCAATCGCGTGGCGTGACGGTGTAGTGCGTCATGAGCCTTTCCAGAAAGCCACCACGCTCTTGATTAAATATCGACAGCCGCGCGCCCATGACCGTAATCTGCCCCACGAACGATGAATACAACGTATGCAGGTCATCAATGGCTGAGGTGCTGGACCGTTTCGACCAATGGCTGGTTCGGTTCGGCAAGCGTTACGTTCATCTGGACTCGGGAGATGACGATTTCCAGGGCTTTATCATCGATGCTGAACAGGTCGCGGCAACCATCGAACTGGCGCGTGTCGCCGGTATCAATGCCAGTCTTGAGAGTTTCTGATTTCAGGTAAATATCCATGTCCATCACCGATAACCTGCTCGCCTTTACCTTCGCCGCCACGTTGCTGACGCTGACCCCAGGACTGGACACGGCCCTGGTGCTGCGCACCGCAACGGTCGAAGGCAAGCAACAAGCCTTGCGCGCCACCCTGGGTATCAATGCCGGCTGCCTGCTGTGGGGTGCAGCGGTGGCCTTTGGGCTGGGCGCGTTGATTGCCGTGTCCGAGGTGGCCTTCAACGTATTGAAGTACTGCGGCGCGGCTTACCTGGCGTGGCTGGGCTTGAACATGCTGGTGCGTCCGCGCAGTTCGCTGGCGTCCGTCGAGGCCGATGGAAAGCCCGGCGCCAACTGGTTCCTGAAAGGCATGATGGGCAACGTGCTCAACCCCAAGATCGGGATTTTCTACGTGTCTTTCCTGCCGCAGTTCATTCCCCAGGGGCATCCGCTGGTGGCGTGGACGTTCGGGCTGGTGAGCATCCACGTGGTGATCAGCCTGGCCTGGGCACTGATACTGATCGGTGCCACGCAGCCATTGGCCGGTGTGCTGCGGCGTGAAAAGGTGATCAAGTGGATGGACCGCACCACCGGCATGATATTCGTGCTGTTCGCGGCCCGGCTGGCCTTCAGCAAGCGCTGAAGTCAGCGCCGGTCCCGATGCCGTACCAGGCCTTCCAGGGTAAACCGCGCCTGCATCAGCACCACATCCCGCACCAGTTCCATTTCCTTCTGGCTCACTTCGGTCCAGTTCAAGGCGGAGAGCAGCTTGGGTTTCTGCACCCGAAACGCCAGGCCCTGGGTGAACAGCGCCATCGAGTGGATCACCGTGCGTTCGTCGTCAACGGCAAGGCCGGCAACGCGCGCGATCAGCAGGCGGATCACGTTGGCGATGCGCGCCTTGAAGCGTTCCTCGAACGCCATGGTCGCGCTTTCGGGGCAGAGCCCGGCCTGATGGCGGTCAAGAAACGCCCGCCACGCGGTGGTCTGGGGACTGTCCTGGATCGTTGAAACCACCGCGCCGAGAATGCCCAGTGAGGCGTCGATCAACCTCTGATCGTCGACCCCGGGATCGGCCAGCGCACCTTCTGCGGCTTCAACGGTAGGCGCCATCTTCTGCCACAACAGCGCGATCAAGTGCTCGACGCATTCCAGGTACACGCCTTCCTTGCCATCGAAGTAGTACTGGATCGCGGGCGCATTGACGCCGGCAGCATTCGCGATGTCTCGCGTGGACGCGCCGTCGTAGCCACGCTCGCCAAATACCTCGACAGCCGCCTCGATAATGCGTGCGCGGGTTTCTTCACCCCGCTGATAACCCCCTTCGGCGGCCGGTTTGTGTCGTGCCATGTGCCACTCCATTTTTTTAACGTAACCAAAATATACCAGTTGACAAAAATTCGCGAAAAAACGAATTTATTCCAACTGATATAAAACTGGAGTGACTTGATGTCCGCTGCACCTCCCTCTCCTCAGGTCATTCCTGAAACCACCGTCAACGGCCAACGTGGCAAAGCCCGACGGATTCTACTGTCACTCGCCGGCGTGGCGCTGTTGGCCGGGCTGGCGTGGGGCGCCTGGTGGTGGCTCACCGGGCGCTTTATCGAGACCACCGACGACGCCTATCTGCAAGCCGACAGCATCAGCGTGGCGCCGAAAATCAACGGCTACGTCGCCGAGGTGCTAGTGGCCGACAACCAGAACGTGAAGCGTGGCGACGTGCTGGTGCGCCTGGATGCGCGCAAATACCAGGCAGTCAGTGACGAAGCCTCGGCGACGATTGCGGCCCGCGAGGCCGACTTTGCCAAGGCCCAGGCCGACCTCGTGCAACAGGACTCGACCATCGCCGAAGCCCGCGCCCAACTGCAAGGCGCCCAGGCCGACGCCCAGCACGCGCAAACCGAAGTCGCACGTTATGCGCCGCTGGCGCGTTCCGGGGCCGAGCCGGAAGAACGCCTGGCGCAGCTCAACAACCAGCTCGCCCAGGCCCGCAGCACCGTGGCCGCCAAGCAGGCCGCGTTGCGCTCCAGCCAGACCCGCTACGGCACCCTCGAAGCCCAGCTCAAGCAAGCCCAGGCGCAACTCGGCGTGGCCAAGGCCAGCGAAGCCCAGAGCCAGCTGGACGTGGACGACGCGGTGATTCGCAGCCCGCTCGATGGCCGCGTCGCTGATCGCGGTGTACGCGTCGGCCAATACGTGCAGCCAGGCACACGCTTGTTGACCGTGGTGCCGGTGAGCGCGATCTACCTGACCGCCAACTACAAGGAAACCCAGATCGGCGAGATGCGCGCCGGGCAGACCGTCACCGTGCATGTGGACGCACTGCCAGGCCATGATATTCAGGGCCACATCGACAGCCTGTCCCCCGGCACCGGCGCCCAGTTCGCGTTGCTGCCGCCGTCCAACGCCACCGGCAACTTCACCAAGATCGTGCAGCGGGTGCCGGTGCGGATTTCCCTGGATGTACCGGATGACGACGTGCGCCAGGCACTGGTGCCCGGCTTGTCCGCCACCGTGGAAGTCGACACCCGCACCCACAAGGCAGACGCCAACCATGGCTGAAGCCATCTTGACCGAAGTGCCCGCGGACAAACCGCGCAACGCTTCGCTGATCGACTGGATCGCGGTTGCCGCCGGCTCGCTGGGCGCCTTGCTGGCGACCCTGGACATCTCGATCACCAACTCGGCGCTGCCGCAGATCCAGGGCCAGATCGGCGCGACCGGTACCGAGGGCACGTGGATCGCCACCGGTTACCTGATGTCGGAAATCGTCATGATTCCCCTCGCCGCCTGGCTGACCCGGGTATTTGGCCTGCGCCGGTTCCTGATCGGCACCGCGTTGATGTTCACGTTTTTCTCGATGTTCTGCGGGCTCTCCTCAAGCCTCGGCGCGATGATCGCCGGGCGTATCGGCCAGGGTTTTGCCGGCGGCGCGATGATCCCGACCGCACAGACCATCGTACGCACCCGCCTGCCTGCCCATCAGTTGGCAATCGGCACCACGATGTTCGGCATGACGGTGATCCTCGGCCCGCTGCTGGGCCCGGTGATTGGCGGCTGGCTCACGGAAAATATCAACTGGCGCTGGTGCTTCTTCATCAACCTGCCCGTCAGCATCACCTTGATCACCTTGCTGATCACCGGCCTGCCCAGCGACCGCATGAACCTCCAGCAATTCATCAAGGCCGACTGGCTGGGCATCATTGGCCTGGCCATGGGCCTGAGTTCGCTCACCGTGGTGCTGGAAGAAGGCCAGCGCGAACACTGGTTCGATTCGCAGTTGATCATCTGGTTGAGCATCACGATGGTCATCGGCTTCTTCCTGATTGCCGTCGGGCAAGTCCGCTCGAGTACGCCGATCCTGCGCCTGCAACTGGTGCTCAACCGCAGCTTTGGCAGCGTGTTGCTGATTGCCACGGCGGTCGGCGCCGGGCTGTATGGCACGGCGTACCTGGTGCCGCAGTTCCTCGGCATCCTGTCGGGCTATAACGCGCAACAGTCGGGTTCGATCATGTTGCTGTCGGGGATCCCGGCGTTCCTGCTGATGCCGATCCTGCCGCGAATGCTTGGCCGCCTGGACCTGCGGATGATGGTCGGCGTGGGTTTGTTGATGTACTGGGCCAGCTGCTTTCTCGACACCCAGCTCACCGCCCAGAGTGTCGGCCATGATTTCTACTGGTCGCAGATCCTGCGGGGCTTTGGGCAGATCCTGGTGATGATGCCCCTCAGCCAACTGTCGATGCGCTCGGTGGAAACCCGCGATGCGGGTGACGCGGCCGGGCTCTACAACATGTCACGCAACCTCGGCGGCACCTTGGGGCTGGCGCTGCTCGGCGTACTGATGGACCGGCGCAGCCACTTCCACGACGACATGTTGCGCGAAGGCATCCAGGCCAACACCCAGTTGACCCAGGATCAAATGGCGAGCGATACCGCCAGCTACCTGGCGCAAACCGGCGACCCGTCCACCGCCTCGCTGCAGGCCCTCAGTCATCTGGCCAACGACATCGCCCAACAAGCGGCGGTGATGGCCTACAACGACGCGTTCTACGTGCTGGGACTCGCCATGCTGGCGTGCCTTCCCCTGATCTTCATCCTGAAAAAGCGCGCGGCGCAGGCAGGCCAACGAACATGATTTATCGCTCACTTCCCTTGCTCTTCACCGTCGGCCTGCTGACGGCGTGTACCGTGGGGCCGGACTACCAGGGCGCGCCGGATGCCGCGCCAAAGACCCTCGCGGCCGGGCGCTTGCCCCACGCCGACATAGGCCTGCCGCGCACACCTGCGGTCGCCCAGTGGTGGCAAGCCCTGGGCGATCCGCAGCTCAACCAATTGGTGGCCCAAGCCCTGCAAAACAGCCCGGACATGGCGACCGCCCAGGCGCGCCTCAAGCAATCGCGAGCCAGCCTGAGTGGCGCCAACGCCAACGCCCTGCCCAAGATCACCGGCGATGCAGCGATGCTGAAGCTGCGCTCCCCCGACACCTCGGCGCTGGGTGGCAGCAGTGGCGGTGGTCGCGGGCCATTGAGCCTTTACCTCGCCGGGTTTGATGCCAGCTGGGAGGCCGACCTGTTCGGCGGCACCCGGCGTGCAATCGAGGCGGCCCAGGCGGAAAACGACGCCTCGCAGGCGCAACTGGCCGATGCCCAGGTGCAACTGGCAGCCGAGGTGGTGCAGACCTATGCCGACGTGCGTGACCAGCAGGCGCGACTGGCACTGGTGGACGCCAGTGTCGAGATTGAGGAACAGGCGCTGGACCTGACCCAGCAGCGACGCAGCCGTGGCGTGGCCTCGCAGTTACAGCTGGAGCAGGTCCTGACACAGGCCGAAAACACCCGGGCCCAACGCCTGCCGCTGCAAGCGTCAATCGTCGAGGCGATTGACCAGTTGAACCTGCTCTGCGGCCTGGAACCGGGCGAGTTGGACGCGAGCCTCAACACTCCCCGCGCCCTGCCCGCTATCCCTAGCCAGGTACCCTTTGCAGACCCGGCGGCGATCCTGAAAGCACGCCCGGATATCCGGGTGGCCGAGCGCCAACTGGCTTCCAGCAACGCGCAGATCGGCGAGAAAACCGCCGACTGGTTTCCCAAGCTCAGCCTGATGGGCGACTTGTCGTTCTCGGCGGCCGATCCCGGGCACCTGGCGCGCAAGGACAGCGGCACCTGGCTGCTGTTGCCGCGGCTGACCTGGAACGCATTGGATTTCGGCCGGGTGGCGGCCAGTGTCAAAGGTGCGCAAGCCGGGCGCGACGAGGCCCTGGCCCATTACAAAAGCGTGGTGTTGAGTGCATTGCGTGATGCGGATGTGGCCCTGGCGCGGTATGGCAACCAGCGGCAGAACGTGGTGCTGCTGCGTAACGTGGAATCTTCGGCGGTACGGGCTGCGGACCTGACGCGCCAGCGTTATAAGGCAGGTACGGCGAGCACGCTGGATTGGCTGGACGCGGAACGTACGCGGTACCAGGCGCAGGAAAGCCGGATTTCCGGGGATGCGCTGTTGCTCAAGGACTTTGCGTCATTGCACAAGGCGCTGGGGTTGGGATGGACGTTGTAAGAGCCAGAGCAAGCAACCAATAACCTGTGGCGAGGGAGCTTGCTCCCGCTGGACTGCGTAGCAGTCCCATTTTCTGGGGCCGCTTCGCGACCCAGCGGGAGCAAGCTCCCTCGCCACAGGTCAATATCTTCCCTGACAGGTATGGATCAGCGCGCGGTATTGGCCCGCGCCGCGTGCAGCTTTTTGTAGCTGTCGATCAACCGCAGGTGCCGGTCCAGCCCTTCCAGCTTCATGCTCGTCGGCGTCAAACCATAGAACCGCACACTGCCATTCACCGACCCAATCGCCGCGTCCATCCGCTCGTTGCCAAACATCCGGCGGAAATTCACTTCGTAGTCCGCCAGTTCCAGGTCTTCGTCCAGCTCCATCTCCAGCACCGCATTCACAGCCTGATAGAACAAGCCGCGCTCGACGGTGTTGTCGTTGTACTGCTGGAACATCTCCACCAGTTCCTTGGCTTCTTCGAACTGCTGCAGGGCCAGATAAATCAGCAGCTTCAATTCCAGGATGGTCAGCTGACCCCACGCCGTATTGTCATCGAACTCGATGCCGATCAAGGTGGTGATGTCGGTGTAGTCGTCCAGCTCGCTTTCCACCAGACGCTCAACCAACCCCTTCAATTCCGCTTCGTCGAGACGATGCAGGTTCAGGATGTCTTCGCGGAAAAACAGCGCCTTGTTGGTGTTGTCCCAGATCAGGTCGTCGATTGGGTAGATCTCCGAATAGTCCGGCACCAGGATGCGGCAGGCGGTCGCGCCGATGTGCTCGTACACCGCCATGTAGACTTCCTTGCCCATGCCTTCGAGGATGCCGAACAAGGTGGCGGCTTCCTCGGCATTGGAGTTTTCACCCTGGCCGGAGAAGTCCCATTCGACGAACTCGTAATCCGACTTCGAGCTGAAGAAGCGCCACGACACCACGCCGCTGGAGTCGATGAAGTGCTCGACAAAGTTGTTCGGTTCGGTCACCGCATGGCCTTCAAACGTCGGCTGCGGCAGATCGTTCAGGCCTTCGAAGCTGCGGCCTTGCAGCAGCTCGGTGAGGCTGCGTTCCAGCGCCACTTCCAGGCTGGGGTGCGCGCCGAACGAGGCGAATACACCGCCGGTGCGCGGGTTCATCAACGTCACGCACATCACCGGGAATTCACCGCCCAGGGACGCATCCTTCACCAGTACCGGAAAACCCTGGGCTTCCAGGCCCTGGATACCGGCCAGGATGCCGGGGAATTTCGCCAGCACTTCCTGCGGTACATCCGGCAGCGCGAATTCACCTTCGATGATTTCGCGTTTTACCGCGCGTTCGAAGATTTCCGACAGGCACTGCACCTGCGCTTCAGCCAGGGTGTTACCGGCACTCATGCCGTTGCTGAGGTACAGGTTCTCGATCAGGTTGGACGGGAAATACACCACCTCGCCATCGGACTGGCGCACGAACGGCAGCGAAACAATGCCGCGTTCTTCGTTGCCGGAGTTGGTGTCGTAGAGGTGTGAGCCGCGCAGCTCGCCGTCACGGTTGTAGATGTGCAGGCAATGCGCGTCGAGTATCTCCGGTGGCAGTTCGTCCTTGCGGCCCGGCTTGAACCAGCGCTCGTCCGGGTAATGCACAAACGCCGCGTTGGCGATGTCTTCACCCCAGAACTGGTCGTTGTAGAAGAAGTTGCAGTTCAGCCGCTCGATAAACTCGCCCAATGCCGACGCCAATGCGCCTTCCTTGGTCGCGCCCTTGCCGTTGGTAAAGCACATCGGCGAGTGCGCGTCGCGGATATGCAGCGACCATACGTTGGGCACGATATTGCGCCACGAAGCGATCTCGATCTTCATGCCCAGGCCCGCGAGAATGGCCGACATGTTGGCGATGGTTGTTTCCAGCGGCAGGTCCTTGCCCGCGATGTAGGTGCCCGCGTCGGACGCCGCGCTCGGCATCAGCAATGCCTGGGCATCGGCATCCAGGTTTTCCACTTCCTCGATGACAAACTCCGGCCCGGCCTGCACGACTTTTTTCACGGTGCAGCGGTCGATGGAACGCAGGATGCCCTGGCGGTCTTTATCGGAGATGTCCGCTGGCAATTCGACCTGGATCTTGAAGATCTGGTTGTAGCGGTTTTCCGGGTCGACAATGTTGTTCTGGGACAGGCGAATATTGTCGGTAGGGATGTTGCGGGTTTCGCAGTACAACTTCACAAAGTAAGCCGCACACAACGCCGACGACGCCAGGAAGTAATCGAACGGACCGGGGGCCGAGCCATCGCCCTTGTAGCGAATAGGCTGGTCGGCCACCACGGTGAAGTCGTCGAACTTGGCTTCAAGTCGAAGGTTGTCGAGAAAATTGACCTTGATTTCCATGCGGGATTACCAGAATAGCGAGCAAAATATGGCCGCCATTATCCGGGTTTCGAGGCGTAAGTCTTGTGCTTTCGGGCCTGGCCGATCGTTGGCGATGGGTATCAGCCGTGTTGAAAGTCCGCAATCTGCTGCCACATCGCGATCGGGTTGGAGTACATCGGGAAGTGCCCGCACCGGGCAATCGGCGCCAACCGCACGCCTTGCGCCTGGATATGCGCCAGGTACGACAAATGGGCATTCTGCTCGCCGTACATGAACATGCGCGGGCATTCCAGGCCGAGGAACTTGCCCATCAAGTCGGCGTTATCCGACAGTTCGACCATCGACTGGAAGATCCCCCGCACCGCCCTGGCACGCACCTTGTGCCGCAGGCTCGCCGAATACAGCGCGCTGGCGTAGGCCGGTGCCTGCCGGGTGCGCTCGATAAAGGCGCTGAAAAACGCCTCGGGATCGTCCGCCGGGTAGTCGACGATCTGCCGGCTGAGAAAGCAGTCTTCCGGGGCGATATTGCCTTCGATATCGACAAAGCTCAGCACCCGGCCCGGGAACTGGTGCGCCAACATCAGCGCGGTAAGCCCGCCCATGGAGTGGCCTACCAGATGGAAGCGCTCGATGTTGAAATGCTCGAGCACCTGCAAGGCGGTTTGCAGCAGGAACGGGATGGAGATCTTCGACAGGTCATCGCAATGGCTCTCACCGCAACCCGGGGCGTCATAAGCCAAAAATGGATGACCGTCGAAGGCAGGTTGCTGGACGATGTCGGCGTAGTCTTCCTTGGTCGAGCCAAAGCCATGCAGGAACACGATTGGCGCCAGGGTACCCGCGCGGTGGATCGCGGCGATGTTCAACGGTACGCCGTCGACGGTCATGGGGAGCTGGGTATGGATGAATGGCATAGTGAAGACTCCCTGAAGAAACCGGATCAGCGGCTCAAAAAACCGCTAATGTCGACGGCATTCAGCTTTCTGTAAATTCCTGATTCAAGAAGGTATTCATAGCCTGATCGTATGTATCACTGAATCACCGCCACCGCCTCGGCAAACTGCGCATCGCTGACATCAGCGTTACCGCCAGCGCTGCGAAAACTCAGCAGCGCCTGTTCGAAATACGCGCCACGAATCTCGCCGTCGGACCCTACAAACGCCAATGCGTCATTCTTGGCCGAAAGAAAGCTGCCCGGGCGCGTCGTCAGTTCCGACGTCAGCAAGGTGAAGGTGGAGAACCTCAGGCATGACCAGCCCAGCGGATCGTCGGCAAAGGAGATGCCGTCTTTGGCCTGGGCGGAGGTGGTGACGAGCAAGGCAAAGATGAACGCGAAGATTCTCAACGATCAGCCGCCAGTTCACAGACAGCCGTGCCCTTTATACCCGAGGCTTGCATGCTGACGTGCCGCACGGAAAAGCCGGGGTGCGTCACCGTTTTCTTTTCAGACCATGGCCCACCACTGGCGACCTGGTAGCTGATGGAGCCATCGGCGGCCCAAGCCAGGCGCAGTGAGTAGACCCCGTTGTGATCGGGAGTGGTCAGGACCAGGCTATCAGTGACCCGCTGTGCCTTGTTGAACAGCCGCAGTTGGAAAGCCCGTTGGTCGTCGGTACCTAGCGGGTAGCTGGAGAGAAACAGGATATTGTCCTGGGCATCGTCCTCGCCCGCTCCGAGAATGACCGAAGACACCCATTCCTCACCGAGATTGTTTTTTTCAGTGGTCACGTTGCAGGTCAACTGCCCGTGATTTCCGACTTTCTGCTTGAGGTAGTTGCCGTAATAACCGTGTGGCACATTGAACTTCAGCGTTTGCACAGGCCCGGCGCTGCAGCCGAACAGCAAGCTCAATAGCGATAGCCCGATCACTCCTTGAAAAACCTTCACACGCGCTTCCTTCCTTGAAATGGCTGATGACATCGGAGCGCAAGGCTAACCGTCTTGCCGGATGTGTACAACATCGCCAAGTACCTGGACCATGGTCCTGCCGTGTTCCAATGGAAACACGGCAGGGTTGTTGGCTTACGCCGTGGCCTCACGATGACGGCTCAAGTCGACAGCCATATCGGTATCACCTTCGCATCCGAACAGGCGCAGGTTTGGAAGCCCGGCGCTAATCAGCGGGCGTACGTTCTGGGCGAAGGCATAACCGTTACAGATATCGAAGTACAAGCTGCCGCTCCACCCTCCCGGCGGGTTGGCCAGCAATGCGTCAGCGAACTGACGAGGGGTGAAGTCGGTGAAGTTGACCCCTTCTTCGCCGAAGGCTTGCGGGGAGCCGTGCGCGGTGATGACCAGGACATCGCCATTGCGCAAGCGCCCGAGTGTCTGCGGCAGGGCGGCGCGGCGGCAGCCGCTGTAGCGATAATCAGCGCGAAAATTACGCGCGGCGGCGGTTAGCTGGCTGTCATCACGGCACCAGCAAAGCAGGGTTGTGCTCATGGTCTTGCTCCTTGCATGAGGTTGCGAACATTGAGAGAGGTTGCGTTCACATCTATTCCCCTTTTAAAGGGGATGGCGCGGTTGCGCCCTTCTCCCGCGCCTCGCAGCGCAGGAAGGCCTTAAACGGGGTTAATTCATCAGCAGCCACTTGGCTCGCTCGAGGTAGGCCATTCGATCGGCAAGGCCATTGGCGCCGCCGTTGATGAGTCGCGTGACCTCCTTCACATTGTCGGCATCGGCCTGGTCGTTGAGGTTCCTGCTGGACCAGAACCAGCCCGCAACGTCTACCGACAGGTCGGGGTCTGTGCCCACCTGCCCAGGCGCATCAGTGCCCTCGAAATCCCGGTGGCAGGCCAGGCCGTACTGGCGATAGTTGGCACGGCCCGTGAGCTGGATCAGCCCCCGGCCCTTGAACAGCTTTCCATCGCCTGGCTTCGTATTGCCAAGGTCTTTGCGCCCTTCGTAAGCAGCACCAGAAGCGATTTCTTCGGTGTAAACCAGGCAGCCACTTTCGTGGGCGATCTGCGCCAGGAAATGTGCAATGCGCAGCGGTGTATTGATCTTGTAGCGATTGAGCACATCGACAATCGGCTGGAAAAACTCGGCAACGCGCGAGGCGCTGGCAGTGGTCATGATGATGCGCAACTTTTCTACCGTCAGGCCTGGTGGCAGCCCCCTGCGCAGCGCCGCCATCGTCTGGTCACACGGCGCTACCAGAGCCCCCGGAGTAACCCCTGCACCTTGCTGGAAAGTCTTCAGTGCCCCACGGGAGCCGCTCCCCCACGCCCCATCAGTGGCGAGGTTGCAGACCAGGCCATGTTGGCCGCTGTTGAGGTTGAGCAGAAACTGAAGGCTGCGTACATCTGCCGGAATATTCTTGCCGCTGTCGCCGACTGTATTGCTAATGCACATGGTTTGCTCCTTGCTGCAGGCACACGTTTCCCGTCAGGCGACGGGAAACGTGCCTTGCATCAGTGTGTTCTGAAGGTGGAACTCAGGAAGCGGGCGTTGTCGCTACTTGCCCGGGGGATCGAGCTTGACGGTGTAGAGGGGGCTCTCTTCACCGCGTTTAAACAACTCAATGACGACAGCACCGCCAGCGCCGCGTCTGTGCAGATAACCATTTTCCAGTGGCGCACAACGGCCCTTTGCCGGCCCGCCCAAGGCATAAAGATCTACTTTCTGCTCATCCGTCGTGACGAAATTGAGCGTGAGATTGCAGGCCCAGCTGCCTGCGACGCGCAGATCTCCAGCCGGGGCAGACGGTGTGGCGCTGGGGAGCGTCAGGGCAACCCGAACATAGTTGCTACCGTCGAGGATGGTCCCCGCCAATTGTTCATCGGCAGAAGCCGGCAGGATGCCTGCCAGCAACATCGCGCCAGCGAACAGGGATGCTGTTTTTTTCATTTTGACTCTCCTTGTTAAGTGACTGTCTAGAACCACAACGCCAACAAACGACTCGCCAGCTGCACAATCTCCCTCGCCAAATCGGGCTTGACCATCCCGAGCACCACCACCGCGAACAGGAAGGCAACACCCAGCCCGCATAACACGCGCTTGCGCATCAACATGCCCGCTGGCGGCTCGACGTTTGGCTTGATGATGCCTCGCAATGTCTTCGTCTCCTGTTCAGACAGGGTCAACAACATCGAACGGTCAGCGCGCCTCTTCATCGCCATGCCCCCGGTAGCGCCCAAGCAGGTTGCCATCGAGGCGAACGGTGATCGCTTCAGCCCCATCGCCCGGCACCTCGATACACAGTTCATGAGCGGTTGCCTTACCCCGCGGTGCACGCCCGATCCGCAGCGCCAGCGCCCCGCATGCAACCCGCTCTACCGTGGCGGCCACAACCACCTCCATGCCTGCCACGTAAGTACCCGGCCACAATCGACTGGAGGCCACCTGCGCCAGGTGCATTTCGCCGCCCAATGCCCGGATAAACTCCTCCAGGCGGATCATCACGACTGCCCTTCGTCATCGGGCAGCCAATACGGCTTGCGGGCAAAACCCAGGTGGTAGATAAGGGCCTGCAATACCACCTGGTGCTCGCCAATATTGAGCAGCGTGAAATTCTTTTCGATGCCGACAATCCGCCCCTTGGGGGTTTCGGTCAGGCAGCGATTGAGCAGCGCGGCTTGTGCCTGCACCACCGCTTCGGGAGTCAGCTTTTCCGGATCGGTACTGCCGACCACGATGCGCTTTACGTATCCCACGTCCGTCAGGTCGAACATGATGGGTCTCCTTTCCGGAAAAGCCTGACGACCAGCGCCGGGTTAATCCCCTATAGCCGCTGGCTGTTAAGCACTAGCGATGCCGGCTTACGCCGCCGCCTGGGTGATCGCCTTGGGCGCGACGGACTGGGCGATCATGTCGAGCACCCGGGCCAGGCCTTCAGGCATGCCGTCGTCACTGGCATGCACCTCGACGTGGTACTTGGCCGACTGGTCGCTTGATCGGGTGTTTTCCTTGTGAGAAGACACCGAGCCCGAGATGTTCACCTTGGCGCTGAACGGGCCCCAGCCGATCTTCGCCTCGGCCGACAACGCCGCTGCGGAGTCGCTGGACTCGCGGGATTGCTCGGAGTTTTTAACCTCCATGTCGAAGCTGATGTCGACCTTGTTAATGGACAAGTTCGGCACCTTCACCACGGCCAGAAGCGGCACTTCCAGCTCCACCGTTTCCATCGGGTTGGCCCCGCCCGTGCCCGGGTTGGTCTGTGAAGGTCGATCGAAACGGAACATCACTGTTCGCACGCCACCGACCGCGTTGGGATCGTCGTCGGTCGCGGGCGGCAGAAAGCCAATCACCTTGATGAAATCAGCGGTGGCATTGGCCAGGCGTACCTGGGCATCGCAAGCGGCGGTCAGGGGACCGCCGATCAAGTCACCCATGGGAAGGCCGCGGAATTGGTCACCCATCGAGAAGTTAGGCATAAGTCATCTCCATTTGTACTCAGATCAATTTATCGAGGTTTTGAACCAGCCGAGCCATCCCCTCGGACGAGGGTTGGGTTTCGACTCTGAGGGTGACGCGCGCGAGTGGCCCGCCTTCCCCATTACGGCGAGCGCCAAGATCGACGCTCAAAGGCTTGTGGGATTCAGTCGGCCATGGGGAATCGGCATCGCCTGAGTCAGGCGCTTCACTTTGCACAGGGCTCAGTGCACCACTCTCATCCGCGTTGAGGCCAACCTCGAAAGAGATTTCCATGTCCTTCACGGCGAGCAGTCGTGAGCCTACGAGGGAAAGCAGCGGCACGGAGACCACGCGTTCCTCACCTTCCAGTGCGCCGGGGGAAGTGGATGGCAACCGGACCTCGATACTGACCGGCCGGTTATCTTCATCGAAATACTGGCGCACCGTGGACACCTGGAAACGCTGGATCTTGTCCTGCGCCTCGGCGACGGCCCCGGCGATGCTCTGGATGAGAAGGTGCAGAGATTGATTCGCCACGTGAGACGCTCCTTGTCAGATGCCAGTGCCAATGCAGACTGCTGTGCCTGGCAACGCCACTTGCTGATGGGTTGGTTGGTGAGTCGAGGTTAGGCCTGGAGTCCCGGTGCTGTCTGTGGACGTGCGTCCCGAAAACCTGGATGCGCGTCCCAAAAAAAGGCCGTTCGGTTAAACGGCCTCTGGCGGATTCAGCTGCTGATCAATTCCCGGACCCACTTCGCGAGCCCGGGCACGTCGCCAGCGTGTGGCACCAGGTGAGAAAAACCCGGCAGATCGCCGCGCTGCATGGCGGTTTTGGCAGCCCGTGGCGACAGGCCGAAGGCCTTGCGAAACAGCCGGCTGAAATGCGCTTCATCGGCGAAGCCATGGTCGTAGGCGAGGTCAGATATGCGCCGGGCGGCATTACCCGGGTCACCGAGTGCGAACAGGCACCGGCGCAGGCGACGTTGCTGGACGTAGTGGCGCACACCGCTAAATTTTTCAAACTCGCGGTACAGCTGGCTGCGCGAAACGCCCAGCTCCTTGGCAAGCGCACCCGGGGTGAGGTCATCGCGCTGCAGATTCTGCTCGATGTAAAGGCGTACCCTGCGGCCAAGATGGGCGGGGCCGGAACGCGGCGCCGCGGCTGTGCGAGCTGCTACCTGAGCCAGGCAAGCCGCGACCATGCCGAGTATGGGCAGCGTGAGCCTGAACGCCTCGTCCAGTGAAAGCTTCGGCACAACGAACGCCAATGAAGACAACAGTTGCGCCAGCAGTGCACCGGATGCGCTCTCCCGGCGCAGCACCAGGCCATGCAACTGGTCCGTGTCATACAGCAAGGGCGACAACGCCGTACGCGGAATCAGCAGGCTAACGCCCTCGCCCTGCGCCATGGAAAAATCCGCCGGTTGCGACAGATCAAGCACCACCACATCCAGCCGGCGCACCCGCAAACCGTCGCCGCACACCAGGCCTCTGTGCAAGGGCAGATGAAGCAGGTAGTGATCGAGGTCGCACCATTTCAATCGTGCCCGGTCCCGGCAGTAGCGGGCGCCATCCAGGCGACCACTGCAAAACAGAAAGCGGTTGAAATGGTAAACCGTCATTGAGGCTGAAAAATCATGAGTTTCGAGAGCGGTTGCATCAAACAGGAGTTCGATGGTCTGTCGCCAAATCAGGAAGCCTTGATTGCCGGGAGAGCCCAGCGTTGTACTGTGGAAACTCGGAATTGCTGTGAAACCCTGTCCTTCGTTGTCGCTAGAACCCTTAGCAGAATAAAACTCCATCGTACCGACCCATCCATAGTTGAGTCGGTAAAGGGCTTAGAAGGGGAATCGGGAAGTCGCCACTAATTTGGCATCACGCTCATAGAAATAAAATTCCATAGTCGGGCCCTGTCAATCCGTATGACCGACGCTCAACCCCCACAACACATCCAGCACGTGCTGCGTCGGCCGTTCGACGTTTCCGGCACGATGCGCGATACCCAACTGGCGCCACAACAACGGCTGCAATGGCCGCATCACAATCCGGCTGTCGGTCAACGGCGTGGACGCTTCATGGGGCAACAACGTCGCGCCATAACCGGCGGCCACCAGGCTTTTGATCGCATCGTTGTAGTTCAGTTGAATACGCGGTGTGGGCTGCAATCCTTCACTGGCAAACCATTCGGCGGTCAGGCGCGAAAGCCGGGTGGTGTTGTCATTCAGGATTAACGGCTGGGCAGCCAGCCAGGCGGGTGTTACCACCTCGGGGCATTCCCGACGCGCCGGCAAAAATGCCATGACCGGGTCGCGCCGCCAGGGCTCGATCCGCAAGCCCTTCACCGGTGCCTGGGGCAGCGCCACCAGGCCAATCTCCAGGGCGCCCTCGGCCAGCTTCTTCAATGTGTCCTGCGACGTGAGCACCGCCACCTGCACATCAATGGCGGGATGATGTTGGCTCAAGGTTTCCAGGGCTTGCGGCAGCAACTGTGCGATGGCTCCGGTTGAGGCTCCCAGACGCACCCGCCCCGCCAGCCCCTGCACCTGTCGCTCCACGTCTTCAAGCGCCTGCTCGGCATCCGCCAACAAGCGGCGGGCGCGCTCCACCAGGGTTTCGCCAATCGCTGAGGGCTGCACCCGCCCACGGGCACGCGATAGCAGCTTGCCGCCCACTCGCGCCTCCAGGTCGGCGATGTGCAGGCTGACGGTGGGTGGCGCCAGGTTAAGCATGCGGGCGGCCTCGGCGAACGAACCGAGGTCGGCAATCGCCACCAACGTACGCAGGCGGTCCAGGCTGATTTCGCGCATGGGTCAATCCTCGTTCATAAAATCTGAACTTCATCGTTTGGAAATTCAACTTTTCCTATCCTAGCGGCTGGCCGAAGATTGGAACACCTGATTTCCTATCCGAGTGCATCCCATGGCAAATCCTCTTGTATTCATCGACGGCGACCAAGGCACCACCGGGCTGCAGATCCATCAACGCCTGCGCGACCGCACCGATCTGCAACTGATCACCCTCAGCCCTGAACACCGCAAGGATCCGCAGCAGCGCGCCGAGATGATCAACGCCTGCGATATCGCGATTCTCTGCCTGCCCGACGACGCCGCACGGGACGCCGTCGCCAGCATCCACAATCCGGCCGTGCGGGTGATCGACGCGAGTTCGGCACACCGCACTCATCCCGACTGGACCTACGGTTTCGCCGAGATGACCCCGCAACAGGCGCAACGCATTGCCACGGCGCAGCGGGTGAGCAATCCCGGTTGCTATCCCACCGGTGCGATTGGGTTGCTGCGCCCGTTGCTTGAGGCCGGGCTGCTGCCCGGGGACTACCCGACGACCATTCATGCCGTCTCGGGCTATTCCGGCAAGGGCCGCGCCGGGGTGCAGGAGCACGAGGGCGCCGACGCTTCACAGGCGCCCGCGTTCCTGGTGTATGGGCTGGGACTGGCACACAAGCATGTGCCGGAGATTCAGCAGCAAAGCGGGCTGACGCAGCCGCCGCTGTTTGTGCCGGCCTACGGGGCGTTCCGTCAGGGCATCGTGCTAACCATCCCGCTGCAACTGCGGCTGTTGGCCCCGGGCGTGGACGCCGCGCGGTTGCATGCCTGCCTGTCGCAGCACTACCGCGATACCCGTCACGTACAGGTGCTGTCGATGCAGGCTGCGAGGGAGTTGACCTACCTCGACCCTCAAGCGCTGAACGGCACGGACGATGTGCGTTTGATCGTGTGTGAAAACCACGAGACGGGCCAGGTCCTGCTGGCGGCGATATTCGACAACCTCGGCAAGGGCGCCGCAGGTGCCGCCGTGCAGAACCTGGATTTGATGATCAAGCCGAGACCGTAGCGATAAAGGCGCGCAGGTCCGCCAGCATCAACGCCGGCTGCTCCCAGGCCGCGAAGTGACCGCCGGCGGGCATCTCGCTCCAGTGCACGATGTTGAAGGTCTTTTCGGCAAATGAGCGCGGCGGCGGCACGAACACCGGATCACGAAAGGCGGCAAATCCGGTCGGCACCTGGATGCGGGTGCCGACCGGGAATTTTGACGATCCCTCAAGGCGCTTGCCGTGATACATCCACGTCGCGGTGACCATGGAAGATGGCGCGAGATACAACATGATGTTGGTCAGCAGTTGCTCCTCGGTAAAGGTGCCCCAGAGATCCGGGCTGCCATCGGCGGTAGTGGGCAGATCGGCCCATGTGCCGATTTTTTCGAGGATCCATCCCGCGGCCCCCACCGGGCTGTCGGCCAGCGCGACACCCAGGGTCTGCGGGCGGGTTTCCTGCTGGTGGTTGTAGCCGGTTTCCCAGTCGATCAGCACGTCACGCCGGGCGACGAAAGCCTCCTCCTCCGGCGTGGTCGCAACGGTGCCCTGGGCCAGCAGGTCGGCCATGTTCAGGTGAATCCCCAGTAACGCCTCGGGCCGATCGTGGGCCATCCAACCGGCGATGCCCGAACCCCAGTCACCGCCCTGAACGATGAAGCGGGTTGGCCCGAACAGCCGGGCCATCAGCCCATGCATGAGTTCGCCCGCCCGACGTGGGCCAATCACTCCGGTGATCGGCCTGGAGAATGCAAACCCCGGAAGCGACGGCACGATCACATCGTGTCCGTCAGCCGCCAGCGGTTCCAGCAGCGCCTCGAATTCCAGGTACGAACCTGGCCAGCCATGGAGCAGCAGGATCGGCGGCCTGGAACCGTCGCCCCGCACATGGACGAAGTGCAGGTGCTCGCCCTCAATCTCGGTGATGAAGTTGGGCAGTTGGTTGAGGTGTTTTTCGACCCGGCGCCAATCATAGGATTCCAGCCAGCAAGCGACCAGGCGCTGAAGGTCGCGCACGCCAACGCCCGACTTCCACCCTCCCAAATCGGGAAGCCGGGTCCAATCGTAGGCGGCGACTTTGTCGCGGATGGCCACAAGACGTTCGTCGGGGACATTGATGGTGTAGGGCAAGATCATGGGATTCTCCTGGTGAGTTTCCGTATTACATTGCTTTACGCAATACTGAACCCGACAAAAACCGATGTGAACCCCATTACGCCGCTCAAGGCCTTTGCGAAAAACGCACAAGTGAGTTTCCCGTGGACATAACGGACGAACTGGAAATCTTTACCCTCGTGGCCGAGACCGCGAGTTTCTCGGCGGCCGCGCGTCGCTTGAACCTTGCGCCCTCCTCCATCGCGCGGGTGCTGGACCGCATGGAGGCCCGGCTGGGCGTACGCCTGTTGCTGCGAACCACGCGCTCACTGACCGTGACCCCGGAGGGTGCCGCCTACCTGTCGTGCGCCCGGCGGATCCTCACGGACCTGCGGGAAACCGAACAGCAGATTACCGACCAGAGTTCACCCCGCGGGCGCCTGCGGGTCAGCAGTTCGCTGCTGTATGGCAGGACCTTCGTGATCCCGTTGTTGGGCGAGTTCATTCAGCGTTACCCGGACATCCTGGTGGACATCAACCTGACCGACACCGTGGTCGACATCGCCGCCGGGCAAGCCGACGTCGCAGTGCGATTGGGCCCGCTGCCCGACAGCAGCCTGACGTCCCGCCGGCTGGGCGCCACCCACAAGGTCATCATTGCTGCGCCGAGCTATCTGGCACGACGCGGCACGCCGCAGGTGCCGGAAGACCTGCTGGATCACGACTGCATCGGTTTCAACTTCAAGCGTGCGGCGCCCACCTGGCCGTTTCGCAAGGATGGCCACGACTATTCACTGACGATCAAGGGCCATGTCGAAACCAATAACGGTGACACCCAGGGCCAATTGGCGGCCGAGGGCATCGGCATCGCGCGGGTCTGCGCCGAGACCGTGGCGGACGCCATTCAGGCGGGTCGGCTGGTGCCGCTGCTGGAGGCATTCAATCCAGGCGATGGCGAAGAGATCCATGCCGTGTTCCTCGGCGGTACCCACACGCCGGCGCGGGTCCGGTGTTTTGTCGACTACCTGGTTGAGCGGTTCCAGTAGGCGCGAAATTGCATGATTACTCGGCAACGAGTTCGACGTAGCTCGACTCCCCGCCTCCCGTCGCGCCCGACAACCAGCCCCAGACGAAGGCCAGGGTGGTACGCCCGGCGTCATCCACGCCTAGCGTGCCCCGGGACCAGCCGGCAAGAATCTCGCCCTCGGTGGTCAGGCACTGGTACAGCAACTCGATGGTATCGGGGCCTGTGGCGCGCCCGACTTGATTGCCCATGCGAATCCGGCCGCCCTGGTAGGTGCCCCATATGGCGTTTTCATCGACGTGGTAATGAAACACGGTGCCTGTACCGGACACACCATGGGTGTTGCCCGCGACGATAAACCGGCGGTTGTCCAGGCGTTCGCTGATTTGGCAAAAGGCATTTGGCATTGACAGGCGCTTCCTTGGTCGAGAGGGTCCATTCCGGGGCGCCCAACCTACCTCATATGGCTTTTGTCGGTCATGTAAAACCTGCACAATTGTGGGCTTTCCCGCGACAGGACGTCCCTTCATGCAACGCATCGTGATTCTCGGTAATGCGGGCAGCGGAAAATCCACCCTCGCCCGCGCCCTCGGACAACGCCTGGGCCTGCCCGTGGTGCACCTGGACACCCTGTTCTGGTCGCCCGGCTGGGTCGAGCCCGACGCCGAGCAGTTCCGTACCCGCGTGCGCGACGCCGTTGCCGCCGATGGCTGGGTGTGTGAAGGCAACTATGCGCGGCGCACGTTCGACCTGCGCCTGCCCCGTGCCGATTTGATCATCTGGCTCGACACGCCACGGCTCACCTGCTTTACCCGGGTGATCCTGCGCAGTGCGCTGAACCGCCCGCGCCCGGATATTCCCGCCGGCTGTACCGAGAAACTCGACCGGGAGTTCCTGACATTCCTGAAGTACGTGTGGACGTTTGATCGCGGCCACCGGCCAGGTATCGAGGCGGTGCGGTTGGCGGCAGGCCCGTCGGTGCCCGTGGTGCACTTGCGCGGTGGCCAGCAGATCGCCGAGTTTCTCGAGCGCTTGCCCGCAGCATCTGAAGGCTGCCTTGAATAGAGGGAGCAGGAGCGTTGGCCGCGATAGTGGGTCGTCTTGCCAGTGAAGAAATCATTGATGGCAAGACTTCCACCGCCCTCGGGCCATGCCGTCCTGACAGGTTTTTTCAACTGTAGGATCTTGTTGGCAGCCGCTCCCTCGTGCGACCTGAAGAAGCCCCTATCTGGATCTCAGGTACCGATAGAGCGTCTGCCGACTGATTTCAAAATCACGCGCCAATTTGGATCTACTTTCTCCTGCAGTGGCCCGGTCAATTAAGTTTACAACCTGATTGTCAGACAGCTTTTTCTTGCGACCTCTATAAGTCCCACGATTCTTTGCACTGGCAATTCCCGCCGCCTGTCTTTCCCTCATCGCAGCGCGCTCGAACTCTGCAATCAGCTCCATTACCGCAATGATCGACTCCACGACTTCAAGACAGTCATGCCGGAAAACCAGGTTTTCGTTCAAACACTCCAACGTGACCTGCTTTTCAATCAACCGGCGAATGATGGCGCACAGCTGCTCCGTGCTTGAAGTCAGCGCTGCCATGCTGTCCACCACCACGGTATCCCCGCACTGCAGGTAGCGGAGTAGCCTTTCCAGGCCTGCAGGATTCGCGGCATTGTCTGCCGGCTCATCGCAAAACACGGCATCAAATACATCGTCGCTTGTTATTTTCTCTACGCCACCCTCGGGCTCTTTTAGAGCGCGCCGGACATATTTGATGCGATGCAATCTCATGGTGCCTCCTTGGCAATACTTGTACAGCGTCATTTTATACTTGTACAAACTGTAACTAAATCATCAATTCCTTACACCGCACTTGTAACACTGAACCCACCCAAAATACACAGTTGCAAAGAGTTGAACTTCCCTTATCATTTTGAAGCATGGAATTCTAACAAGCTTTTCGCAAAAAAGTCGATTTCGTATTCCTTGAATGCCCCGTGCAATTCAAGCAACCCATATGAGTATCTACTGTTTTACAGCTCAAATAATTGACATGACCGGCTTGACGCGGCTGTTAATTTCTCGATGCAATCAGAGGATGAATGGATGAATGTCTTGGAAGGCGCCATCGAAATTGATCGCCCAACTACCGATCAGGAAAAGATTGATAAGGTAACCCGCAGTATTACCGATCATGGGAACTACCTGCGAAAGCGTTATCCGATCCTGCAGCACCAGGATGCTCTGGGCGCGAGTGTCATGGCGTTTTCCCTGATAGGGATGGTCATTACGGGAGGGCTCTATCTAAAGGGTTTTATCCCCGCATGGATGTGTATTCTGGTCAATGCGCTGCTGACTTCGTTCATTCATGAAATCGAACACGACCTGATTCATCGCCTTTATTTTAGAAAACAGCCGCTGGCCCATAATGCCATGATGCTCTTCTGCTGGCTGGCACGCCCGGGTATGCCCAGCCCGTGGCTAAGACGCAGTCTGCACTTTCATCACCACAAGGAGTCCGGAACTGATTCTGATGTTGAAGCCTGGATTACCACGAGCGGCAGTCCTTGGGGAATACTGCGATTACTGAAACTGGTGGACGGGTTTGTATTTGGTTTTCTAAATGCGGTGTTTGCCCCGGGATGGCGGCAAAAGGTAAAATTGTTAGGCAAGATCATTCGGCTCAATACACCATTCGGGCTTCTGTATTGGGGGTGCTGGTATGTGTTCCTCGGCTACCACCTGTATGTCTGGCTTGGGTCAATTACCGGGATGGAGGTTCACAGTTCAGCTACGACGCTGGAATTAATGGATATCGTCAATAGCGCAGTGGTTATTCTTATAGCGCCCAATATGATACGGCAGTTCTGCCTGTTCTTTATAAGTTCAAATATGCACTATTACGGCGATGTTGCCCCGCGTAACGCATTACAACAAACCCAGGTGATGAACCCTTGGTGGCTGTGGCCGTTCCAGTTGTTCTGTTTTAACTTTGGCAGCACTCACAGCATCCATCACTTCGTGGTGAGAGACCCGTTTTATCTGCGTCAGATGACGGCACCTCATGCTCATAAAGTCATGGCCCAGGCCGGTGTCAGGTTCAATGACTTCGGCACCTACAAACGAGCCAATCGCTTTTCCATGGAGCACTCCCAAACTCGGTCTCGTGGGTGAATTCCTCCACAACCATTATCCGTGTTCGGCAAGTATCAAGGGCCGCACTTCAAATACGAGGACGTTGAGGTATGAAAGCGCAAGGGATATGTGCGAAGCAGTTTGAAGCGGTCAAGCAGGCCTTCGAGGACATGTTCGATGATCCGCAGGAACGTGGGGCCGGCCTGTGCGTGCAGGTAGGCGCAGAGATCGTTGTCGACCTGTGGGCCGGCATGGCAGACCAGGCGGGCACGAAACCCTGGACCCGCGATACGCTGGCCAATACCTTCTGCGTAATAAAACCCTATGTCGCGGTGGCCGTCCTGATGTTGGTTGAGGCGGGCAAGCTGGAGCTGGATGCACCCGTGGCCCGTTACTGGCCCGAGTTCGCCCGGAGCGGGAAAGCAAAGGTCACCCTGCGCCAGGTGATGAACCATACCGCAGGCCTGCCGGCGCTGCGGGGGCCCGACCATAACCCCATGATGTATGACTGGGAGCACATGCTGCGACTCCTGGAGGCCGAGCCGCTGTGGTGGGAACCGGGAACAGACCTGGGCTACGGCACCACCACGTTTGGCTGGATCCTCGGCGAGTTGATTCGCCGGGTGGACGGACGAGATCCCTGTGTGTTTATCCACGAAGAGATTCTCGATCCCCATGAGTTGGACGTGCACCTTGGCGTGAACGAAGAACACTTTCACCGTATCGCGCGTTTCGACAGTGCCACGGGACGAGTCGGTGACCCTTACTCGCAGGCGTTGCGAACCGTGGTGAAAAACGAGCCGTCGCATATCGCGACGCTCGCCTTCACCAACCCCGGAATGGTGCCCAGACGAACCAGTGACCCTCGCTGGTGGGCCTACCGGCAACCCGCCGTGTGTGGACACGGTTCGGCTCACGGCCTGGCCGGTTTCTACAGTGCATTGATGGCAGGAAACTTTATCGGTCCCGAGCTGCTTACTGAATTCAGCCGTGAGCACAGTCATGGCATGGATCGAGTATGGATGCGCCCCATGCGTTATGGATTGGGTTGCATGCTCGAGCAGCAACGCGACCCGACGGCTTCCCATGCAATGGGCCCGAACACCTTTGGCCATATCGGGCTTGGTGGCCCGATCAGTTTCGCTGATCCCGAAAAACAAGTGAGCTTCGGTTTTGTCACCACGACTTCGGGCAGCCATTCGATGATTGATCCACGCCCCCGCCGACTTTCATCCCTTGTCTATGCGGCGCTTTGAAGGCAAGGGGCGGATCTGTTCATCTGAGGCTTTCAAGGGGGCGCACTACTGCCGAATGCAACGCAGCAAGTTTGTGGCAAGACACAAGTGGCTGATGGCAAACCGAAACCTTCCCCTCCCGGCCAACAATGAGTCATTGGCTTATGAACGAAGGCTGGTACAACGACGACATGATTTATTTATAAATAAATTCATACGCCTCGATATAAGAACCTATCTCGTTTGAATGAGCAGTCACCCACACTGCATTCATGCCTGTCTTTCTTTGATCGTTGAATTCCGACTGAGTGGTACAAAGCGCAACCCAGCGCTCAGTCTTTAAATCCTTAATCCGCAGACCCGCCTCACAACGACTGAACTTTCCAACGTAGGGCCCCGGAGTCACCAGCTCGTAAGGTGACGCATACTGAACAATGTCGCCGGGCAACAGGTACGTAACGACGTCATAACTGTGCAAGGACAAAATCAGACCCAGGCAAAAACCACCAAAAAAAGATTCTCCAACACGGTTCGGGTTTCTTACAGCCGGACGATAGTAGGTGGCCCTTGCAGCAAAAAAGAGTCCAACCAGACAACCAATGACTATATAGGTCGTCCACTCGGGAATCGATGGCATTAAAACCGTTCGCATTACAATGCGACCGGCCCAGAGCGTATAAGCAATCCATGCTCCAAATAACAGACACACCACCAACAACAAGGTTCTTTTCTTTGATTTGTTTTCAAATGAAGGATATTCCATTCCCTGCCTACTCTATTTTTAATTCCCGGGAAAAGCGCTTCGTGCTTCACGCCAACTTCCTTTACCCGATTGGCATGCCGGGCATATTAACGAATGAGCGTCATGGTGACCGATCTATTTACCCACGACTCACAGACATGGCCAGAGCGCCATCGGTTCTACCCATTAGCGCAAATTGTTCAACCGCCTCACATCCCTTATCCTCGTGGCCTTACCTGCCAGCGCCCGCCGGAGCCCCCCATGGACCTCGCCACCCTCACCCTCTTCCTCCCGGCCTGCTTCGCCCTGAACATGGCGCCAGGCCCGAACAACCTGCTGTCCGTGAGCAACTCCACCCGCTACGGCTACCGCACTTCGTGCCTGGCAGGCGTCGGGCGACTGCTGGCCTTTGCCGGGATGATCGCCCTCGCGTCCGCCGGGCTGGCGGTGGTGCTGCAAACCTCGGAGTTGTTGTTCTACGGGATCAAGATCCTGGGGGCGGCGTATCTATTTTATCTGGCGTATCAACTGTGGCGGTCCAATCCGCACGCGGAGGCTGAGTCGACGGCGCCCAAGGCGGGCTTGTGGGCCTTGGCGCGACAGGAGTTCCTGGTGGCCGCCGGCAATCCCAAGGCAATCCTGATTTTTACCGCCTTCCTGCCGCAATTCGTCGACCCGGCACATCCGATCACGCCGCAATTTGCCCTGCTGGGAGCGATGTTCCTGGCGCTGGAATGGTTCGCCATCAGCGCCTACGCCTATATGGGTTTGCATATGCGCCGCTGGTTCGCGCAGCCTCGGGGCAAGCGGATTTTCAACCGCTGCTGTGCGGGGTTGTTGTCGGCCGCCGCGACGGTATTGCTGATGGCGCGCAGGGCCTGAGCACTGCGAAAAACCGGCGAAAACGCTTACAATCGCCGTCTCACCGCAACTCAGGCAGGCCAGTTCGCCCATGGCGCTCGACCCCATCACCATACTGGTCCTCACCATCGCACTGGCAGGCGCCGCCGCGCTGTACCTGGCCGTCGAGTGGCGCAATGTCCGCGAGCCATCGCTGCTGTACTGGACTGCCGGTTTCGCCATTATCAGCGTGGGCAGCACCCTGGCGCTGTTGCGCGCCAGCGGCCTGCTGTTGATCGGCATCTGGTTCGCCAACGGGTTGCTGATCACCGCCCACTGGCTGTTCCTGCTGGGCGTTGCGCGTTTCACCCAGGTGCGCCTGTCTCGCGCCTGGTACCTGATGTTCGTGGCCTGGTTTGCCATGCTGCTGTTGCCGGAAGGACAGTCGTGGTCCAGGGCCATGCTGCTGGCCAACTCGCTGCTGGTTGCCCTGCCGACCCTGCGGGCCAGTTTCCTGTTGCGCCCCCATGGCCGATCACTCAGCGTGGGCGCGGTGCAACTGCGCTATGTGCTGCTGGCCCACGGGCTGTTCTATCTGGCCAAGTCGCTGGTGGCGATCGTGCCGGGGACACTGATCGACCTGACGGCGTTTCGTGGCGAGATCATTCAGGTGTCGCTGGTGGAAGGCGCCATGGCGATCATGCTGATTGCATTGTCGATGACCGGCACCGAGCGCTACCGCCGTGAGGAACAGATTGCACGGTTGGCCGCCCGCGACCCGTTGACCGCGCTGTACAACCGCCGCGCCCTTGAAATGCGCGCGCCGAGCCTGCTGAGCGAGGTCTCGCAGGCCCGGCCGGGTGCCCTGCTGTTGATCGACATCGACAATTTCAAGCTGATCAACGACCTGTACGGCCATACCGCGGGCGACCGGCTGCTGGTGGCCCTGAGCGAGATGATTCGCGCGCAGTTGCCCGATGATTCGCTGGCGGCGCGGTTGGGTGGCGACGAGTTCGTGATCCTGCTTAATGACACCTCGAACGCGCGCATTGTCGCGCTGGGCAGCGCCCTGCGCGAACAGTTTCATCAGGCTGCCTCGCAGGCGTTCGCCACGCCCGAGGCGGTGACATTGAGCATCGGCGCCAGCCTGTTCGACACGCCGCCCGCCAGCCTCGCGGCCTTGATCGAGCAAGGCGACGCGGCGCTGTATGAATCCAAGCGTGGCGGACGCAACCGTATTCGTCTGGTGGACCGGACTGCGGTGGGCGCCGATTGACTCAATCGGTGCATCAACCTTTGAGCGCCGCCTCAATCCCCGCTATATCAATCCTGGTCATCCCCATCATCGCATCAAACGCCCGCTTGGCCGCTGCCGGGTCGGGATGGGTGATCGCCGCGCTCAGTACACGCGGGGTAATCTGCCATCTCACCCCCCATTTATCCTGGCACCAGCCGCAGACGTTTTCCTGGCCGCCATGGCTGACAATCGCGTGCCACAAGCGGTCGGTTTCCGCCTGGTCGTCGGTGGCCACCTGGAACGAAAACGCCTCGTTGTGCTGCACGCCGGAGCCGCCGTTCAGCCCCAGGCAAGGAATACCCATGACGGTGAATTCCACCGTCAACACATCGCCCTGTTTGCCCGCCGGATAATCCCCGGGGGCGTGATGGACCGCAGTCACTGCGCTGTCCGGGAAGGTCCTGGCGTAGAAGTTGGCAGCGTCCAGTGCACTGCCGTCGTACCAAAGGCACACCGTGTTTTTGTTGAGCATGAGTGTTCTCCAGCGTGGAGGTTCGGACTTGCAGTGTAGTACCGCTACCGACAAGAATGCGTTCGCGTCCTGACATGAACCCAAACGGTGCAGAGAATGAGTAATGGTGTAAGGATCGACCCGCGAATCATCCCGGTTCCGCGGTCCATCAGCCCCGAGGCCCAGGCGATGCTGCAACGCATGGTGAACGCCGATGGCGTGCCGCTGAACAGCCTGTACACCCTGCCCGCACCCGATGACCACGCTGGCTGGCGCCGTATGCAGGCCGCAGTTGCCCAACAGTACGCGGCGTCCCAGGCGGGACAGACGGCAGACCACGTTGAGACATTCACCGTGGAAGACGCCACGGTGTACCGGGCGACGCCGGCATACGGGGCCGAGTTCGCCTATATCGACCTGCACGGCGGCGCCCTGGTGTTCGGCGGCGGCGAAAACGCCCGCCTCGCCGCCGGCAAGCACGCCGACCTGCACAACCTGACCTGCTACGGCGTGGACTACCGCATGCCGCCTGACCATCCGTACCCGGCGGCACTCGATGACTGTCTGGCCACCTACCGGCATGTGCTGAAGCACCACACCCCGGACAAGATCGTGATCGGCGGACGCTCGGCCGGAGGCAACCTCGCCGCTGCCATGGTGCTGCGCGCCCGCGACGAAGGCTTGCCGCTGCCGGCCGCGCTGGTATTGCTGTCACCTGAAGTGGACCTGACCGAATCGGGCGACAGCTTCCAGGTCAACCGCACCGTCGACGTGGTGTTGCCCAACCCGCTGATGAGCACCAACCTGCTGTACGCCGCTGGCGCGGATTTGTCTCACCCGTACCTGTCGCCGCTGTTCGGGGATTTCGCACCAGGCTTCCCGCCGACGTTCGTGCAAAGCGGCACCCGCGACCTGTTCCTGTCCAACGCCGTACGCCTGCACCGGGCGCTGCGCCGGGCCGAGGTACCGGTGGAACTGCACATCTTTGAAGCAATGCCCCACGGCGGTTTCATCGGCGCGCCGGAAGACGCAGAACTGTCGGCAGAGCAGGTGCGTTTCGTGCGCCACTGGTTGAACCGCGACTGATCGCCGTGAGTTGACACACCCTGTAATAATCCATAAAGATAAGCGCCTTCTTCAGGGTGTGTCCTCAATGTCTGCAACGACCTTCAACTTTTCCGTCATTGGCTTGATTGCCAAGGCGCAAGGTTGCGTTGCGCACGCCCTCAAATCGAAGAAACAGTCGCTCATGTGACCGGGGCGCGCTGTCCCGTCAGATGAGCTGACAGGACATTGAGCGCGAAGGCCCCCTCCTCTTGCTTACTTCCCTCTGCCCTTCTGACGGTGACGAAATCGGTCAACCATCAGGAGAAAGCGCATGTCATCGTTTCAAGGTATCTGGGTTCCCGTCGTTACACCGTTTCATAACGGCGTTATCGACTTCATCGGCTTGCGCCGCCTGGTCTGCCATCTGCTGGAACAAGGCGCGGCCGGGATCATGGTCTGTACCACCACCGGCGAAGCCGCAGCACTGAGCCGCCGTGAGCAGTTGGCGATGCTGGATGCCGTACTGGAACTGGTACCGCCGCAGCAGGTGGTAATGGGCCTGGCGGGGTATAACCAGATTGAGCTGCTGCAGTTCCAGAGTGAAATCCTGCAACGCGCGGTGGCCGGTTTGCTGGTACCGCCGCCGAGCTACATCCGCCCGTCCCAGGCGGGCCTTGAGGCGTTCTTCCGCACCGTGGCCGATGCGTCCAGTGTGCCGATCATTCTGTATGACATTCCCTACCGCACCGGTATCGCCTTCGAACAGGCGACGTTGCTGAACATCGTCGCCCATGAACGGATCGTCGCGATCAAGGATTGTGGCGGCAACCTGGCCAATACCCTGGCGCTGCTGGCCAGCGGGAATGTGGATGTGTTGTGTGGCGAGGATGTGCAGATATTCAACGCGCTGTGCCTGGGAGCGACCGGCGCGATTGCCGCGTCGGCGCATGTGCGGACCGCGGATTTTGTGACGTTGTATCGGCAGGTTCGCGATCACCAGTTGCTGGCGGCTCGTGAGACGTTTTTCGGGCTGCTGCCGTTGATTCACACACTGTTCGTGGAGCCCAATCCGGCGCCGGTGAAGGCCGCGCTGGCGATGGAGGGTTTGATCGGCAGTGAGTTGCGGGCGCCGATGTTGGGGGCGAGTGAGACGGTGACAAATCGGTTGCAGCAAGTATTAGGCGTGCGGCAATAACCCGTGGCGAGGGAGCTTGCTCCCGCTGGGCTGCGCAGCAGCCCCAATTCAGGCACCGCGTTTTCGCCAGGTAAAATGGGGTGACCGGTTTTGGGGGCGCTTCGCACCCCAGCGGGAGCAAGCTCCCTCGCCACAGGGCACGGGCTGCTTATCCTCTCGCCACCGCCAACCGATGCAACGTGATCTTGCGCACCTCCTGCTTGCTCACCTCGATGTGAGTCTTGAGCAGTTGCTGCGCCAGATCGCGGTGCCGTGCCGAGATCGCATCGAGGATGCTTGCATGTTCCTCATAGGTCGCTGCAATACGTGATTGCTGAGTGAAATCCAGCCGCCGAATGATGCGGATTTTCTCGGTTATCTCGTAATGCATGCGCGCCATTTCAGCGTTGCCCGTGGCCTGCACCAACCCGCAGTGGAACTCCTCATCCAGCGCGCAGACGACCTGTGCGTCATCCAGCCGGGCACTTTCGTCCACCCGCCAGATCGCTTCAAGCCGTTCAAGCCCCTGCTCCGCCATGCCACACAAGCGGCTGACGGCGGCCAACTCCAGCACGATTCTTACGTCGTAAAGCTCTTCGAAATAGTTGAAGTCGAACGGCCGCACCTGCCAGCCACTCCTGAAAAACACCTCCAGGTACCCTTCCCGCTCCAGCCGATACAGCGCCTGGCGCACCGGCGTGCGGCTGGCCTGCATGCGCTCGGCCACGTCGCCTTCGCTGAAGCGATCACCCGGCAGCAGGCGAAAGCCGAAGATGTCGTCCTTCACCTGCTGGTAGACCCGTTCCGCCAGGCTGTCCGGCCGTTCGCCGGGTTTTCTCGTGGTTGAGAGCTGCATGCCTAGTTCCTGCTCGCCATGTACGCGCGCCAGCCGCCGAATTCGGTGATGTCGGTGGCGCCTGCCAGGGCCCAGGGCTCGCAGATAAAACCCTTCACGCTGCGCCCGTCCGCCAGGGTGAGGTTGCCGATGCCCAGCGGCGCAGGGATCTCGGCGACGAACTCACCAAAGCGGGCGACAGGCATGTCCCACAGCTCGACGATGATCGAGCGGCCCGAGTCATCCCTGGCCAGCCCCGGCTTGGGCGGAACCGTGCCCGGCAGTGCATGCAGGCGGTAGTTGCTCGCTGTCAGGGTTTGCTCCACCAGCACGGCGTTGCGGCTGGTCAGCTGGAAGTTCAGCGGCATCCCGGTGAGATGCGCCCCAACCACCGCCACCCGCACGCTGCCGGGCGCCTGTCGCGCCGGTGCCGGTTGCGGCAGATTGCGTTGGGTAGCGCCCAGCGGAAGATCAAGGCCGGCCTGCCAACGCTTGCCCAGATGCGCCAGGGCGGCGTCGTGCCAGGCCGGTGCGATAAGGGTGACGCCGCACGGCAGGCCGTCGCTGCGCAGCCCGGCGGGCACGGCCAGTGCCGAGAGGTCGGCCAGGTTGGTGAAGTTGGTGTAGAAGCCAAACTGCGAGTTGTAGAGCACCGGCTCCACGGCCATTTCCGCCAGGGTGCGGATCGTCGGCGATGTCGGCACCAGCAAGGCGTCGAAACCGGCCAGGGTGTCGTTGATGCGGCGGCTCAGTTCGGCGCGCAGGTATTCGGCTTTATAGGCATCGCAGGCGCTGTACGTGTGACCGTTTTCCACAATGCCACGTACCACCGGGTTGATCGCTTCGGCGTTGCTGGCGAGCATGCCTTCCAGTGCCACCGTGCGCTCCGCAACCCAGGAGCCGTAATAGAGCTGCTCGGCGAGTTGCTGAAACGGGCTGAAATCCACCGCCGTGATTTCGGCGCCGAGGGACTGGAACCTGAGCAGCGCCTGTTCAAATACGGCCTGGTTCTGCGCGTCGCCAAAAAACTCCAGGCTGGCCGGAACCGCCAGCTTGATCGTGGCGCCGACCGCTACAGGAGCAGTGTTGGGATTGACGCGTGAATAGGCGTCGCTGGCGTCGTAAGCAGCAGCGAGGCCCGCAACCGTCTCGGCATCTTCAACCGTCAGCGCAAACACCGAAATACAGTCCACGGTACGACAGGCCGGCACCAGTCCGGTGTTGGACAAGCGCCCCTTGGTCGGCTTCAACCCGACAATATTGTTGAAGCCCGCCGGCACCCGCCCGGAACCGGCGGTGTCGGTGCCCAGGGAAAACGCCACCAGCCCGCGGGCAACCACCGAGGCCGAACCCGAGCTGGAACCGCCGCTGACATAGTCCGGGTTAAAACTGTTGCCCACCGCGCCGTAGGGCGAGCGTGTACCGACCAGGCCGGTGGCGAACTGATCGAGGTTGGTCTTGCCCATCAGGATCGCCCCGGCCGCCCGCAACCGCGCCACCACCGAGGCATCCGCCGCGGCGGTATAGGCAAACTCAGGACACGCCGCCGTGGTTTCCCAACCCGCCGCATCGATGTTGTCCTTGATGGCAAACGGCACGCCATACAACGGCAACTGGTCGATATCGCCGTCGACCGCCGCAAGCCGCTCGGCCAACTGCGCCAGCTGGTCACGCAATTGCTGCGGTTGCACCTGGCTGATCCAGGCATTGTCCTCGGAGGGAAACGTGCTCGCCAGGGTCAACAGGATATCGGGAGTCAGCGCCTGGCTGCGGTAGGCAGCTTGCCATTCACCCAGGGTCCAGCCGAGTTGTTCGTTGCGCATTGAGGATTCCATCTTGTATCCAAGTTTGGATTTCTTTTAGCAATCCCTGGGCCAATCAGCTGCAAGCCAATGAATACGTGAGGTTGACAGAAAACCCGCCGATGGATCGCCTCCAGCCGTGCTCCGTCATGAAGCAGCAATGCGCCAAAAAAAGACATTCTGGCGGCCGCGCGGTTGCGAGCGGCCCGATACCGGCCTATGTTCGAAACCATGTTGTAAACGCTGCTGTCCATCCCATACGCCCTTTCCGTAGCCAGGTGACGACATGCCCACCGCTTCCCGCCCCGCCGTGCTCGAACTGATTGGCAATACCCCGCTGGTGCGGGTCAGCCGCTTCGATACCGGCCCGTGCACGCTGTTCCTCAAGCTTGAATCCCAGAACCCCGGCGGCTCCATCAAGGACCGCATTGGCCTGGCCATGATCGACGCCGCCGAGCGGGATGGCCGCCTGCGCCCCGGCGGCACCATCATCGAAGCCACCGCCGGCAATACCGGCCTCGGCCTGGCCCTGGTGGGACGCGCCAAAGGCTACCGGGTGGTGCTGGTGGTGCCGGACAAGATGTCCACCGAGAAAGTCTTGCACCTGAAAGCCATGGGCGCCGAGGTGCACATCACCCGCTCGGATGTCGGCAAGGGCCATCCCGAGTATTACCAGGATGTGGCGGCGCGACTGGCCAAGGACATTCCCGATTCGTTCTTCGCCGACCAGTTCAACAACCCGGCCAACCCCCTGGCCCATGAGACCAGCACCGCCCCGGAAATCTGGGCCCAGACCCAACATGACCTGGATGCCATCGTGGTTGGCGTCGGCTCGGCCGGCACCCTCACCGGCCTGACACGCTTCTTCAAGCGCGTGCAACCCGACCTTGCCATGGTGCTGGCCGACCCGGTCGGCTCGGTGATGGCCGAGTACAGCCGCAGTGGCACCATGACCGAACCCGGCTCGTGGGCCGTGGAAGGTATCGGCGAAGACTTCATCCCCTCGATCGCCGACCTCTCCAGCGTGCGCCACGCCTATTCCATCAGCGACGAAGAAAGCTTCGACCACGCCCGCCAACTGCTGCGGGCCGAAGGCATTCTCGGTGGCTCCTCCACCGGCACCCTGCTGGCCGCAGCCCTGCGTTATTGCCGCGAACAGACCGAGCCCAAGCGCGTGGTCACCTTCGTCTGCGACACCGGCACGCGCTACCTGTCGAAGGTCTACAACGACCAATGGATGAACGACGCCGGCCTGCTGCAATACAAACACTACGGCGACCTGCGCGACCTGATCGCCCGTCGTTTCGAGGACGGCCGGGTGATCAGCGTCGGCCCCGACGACAGCCTGCTCACCGCCTTCCAGCGCATGCGCCTGGCCGACGTCTCACAGCTGCCGGTGCTGGTGGACGGCAAGCAACTAGTGGGGGTGCTCGACGAGTCGGATGTATTGCTCGGCCTGCATCAGAACGCCGCGCACTTTTCCATGACCGTGGGCAGCGCCATGACCAACGCCCTTCGCACCCTCGCACCCAGCGCCAGCCTTGCGCAATTGCAGGCCGAGCTGGATCGCGGGCTGGTGGCAATCATTGCCGACGCCTCGGGCTTTCACGGCCTGATCACCCGCGTCGACCTGCTCAATCACCTACGGAGATCCCTTGCATGACCCAGCACGATAAAAGCGCCTTCGCCACCCGCGTGATCCATGCCGGGCAATCCCCGGACCCGACCACCGGGGCGCTGATGCCGCCGATCTACGCCAACTCCACCTACCTGCAAGACAGCCCCGGCGTTCACAAGGGCTTCGACTACGGGCGCTCCCACAACCCGACGCGCTTCGCCCTGGAACGCTGCGTGGCCGACCTGGAAGGCGGCACCCAGGCCTTCGCGTTCGCCTCCGGGCTGGCGGCGATTTCCACCGTGCTGGAACTGCTCGACGCCGGTTCCCACGTGGTCTCCGGCAATGACTTGTACGGCGGCACCTTCCGCCTGTTCGACAAAGTGCGCCAACGCAGCGCCGGGCATCGCTTCAGTTTCGTCGACCTGACCGACCTGTCGGCTTTCGAAGCCGCGTTGCAGGACGACACGCGGATGGTCTGGGTCGAAACCCCGAGCAACCCGCTGCTGAGCCTGACCGACCTCAGTGCCATCTCCCGCATCTGCAAGGCCCGGGGCATCATCTGCGTGGCCGACAACACCTTCGCCAGCCCCTGGATCCAGCGCCCGCTGGAGCTGGGTTTCGACATCGTGGTGCACTCCACCACCAAGTACCTCAACGGCCACTCCGATGTAATCGGCGGCATTGCGGTGGTCGGCCAGAATCCTGAACTGGCCGAGCGCCTGGGCTTCCTGCAAAACTCCGTGGGCGCGATTGCCGGGCCGTTCGACGCATTCCTGACCTTGCGCGGGGTGAAGACCCTGGCGCTGCGCATGGAGCGCCATTGCAGCAATGCGCTGGAACTGGCGACGTGGCTGGAGCAACAGCCGCAAGTGGCGCGGGTTTATTACCCAGGCCTGGCATCACACCCGCAGCATGAGCTGGCACGCCGGCAGATGCGCGGGTTTGGCGGGATGATTTCGGTGGACCTGAAAAGCGACCTGGCAGGAGCGACACGCTTCCTGGAAAACGTGAAGATCTTTGCGTTGGCTGAAAGCCTGGGGGGCGTTGAAAGTCTGATCGAGCACCCGGCGATCATGACCCATGCGAGCATCCCGGCAGCGACCCGGGCGCAGCTGGGGATTGGTGATGGGTTGGTGCGGTTGTCGGTGGGGGTTGAGGATGTGGAAGACCTGCGGGCGGATCTGGCGCAGGCGTTGGCAAAAATCTAACGCGCAATCTGCCGGAGCGAGCATGCCCGCTCCGGCAACACCTTAAATAGCGTAATTGACCTCAACCATTCGCGCGGTCTTGATGGACTCCAGCGCACAGTCCGCCAAGTGCAACGCATACAGCCCATCGCGCATGTTGGTGGGCAGCGCGCGCCCCGCGCTCAGTGCCTGGATAAACTGCCCCAACTCATTGCGGTAGGCATCCGCATAACGCTCCAGGAAGAAATGCTGCAACGTCTCCAACGCCTCGGTGTGCTCGTGGTTCCAATGGCGCAAGGTGCTGGGTCGATGGTTATCCGTGAGCAGCACCCCCTTGGCCCCGGATACCTCAAGTCGCTGGTCATACCCGTAGACCGCCTCCCGACAGCAGTTGATATGGCACTGTTTCCCGGATGCGGTGCGCAGCAGCACCATCACGCTGTCGAAGTCGTCAATCTGCGCCAGGCTCGGATCTACCAGCCGGCTGGCTATCGCGCTGACTTCAATGGGCTCTTCACCCAGCAGGTGCCGCGCCATGTCGAAGTCATGAATGGTCATGTCCCGCAGGATGCCGCCGGAATGTGCCAGGTAATCCCGTGGCGCCAACCCCGGGTCGCGGCTGGTGATGATCACCTGCCGCACAGCACCAATTTGCCCCGCGTCGATGGCCTGGCGCAGGCGCAGCGTGTCGGGATCGAAGCGGCGGTTGAAGCCCAGCATGACTTTGCCGCCCTCGCGCTCCACAGCTTGCGCCGCCGCCCGCGCCTTGGCGAAATCCAGGTCAATGGGCTTCTCGCACAGCACGGCCTTGCCCTGGGACACGGCCGCCAGCAGCAAATCGATATGAGTGTCGGTGGGTGTGCCAATCACCACCGCGTCGATATCGTCCCGACTTAGCACTGCTGCGCAGTCATAGGCCGCCTCGCAACCCAGCTGCGCAGCCAAGCCATCGACGCCCTCCCGCCAGGGGTCGGCGACCACCACCAGAGTGGCATCAGGATGGGCCGCGACATTGGCCGCGTGAATGTTGGCGATGCGCCCTGCACCAAGGACAGCGATACGTAGCATGGTCGAACTCCTGGGATTGTTATTGGGTGTGGAGATTCAGTCCGGCAGGTTGAACGGTGTGACGATCTGTACCTGTGACGGCGCAATCGGCCCAGCCTTCCACAGCCGATGAAATTGCAGGATGTGCAGAAACACATGGCGCGCATCGATCTGCAGGTTGTGATCGATAATCGCGGCGACTTTTTCTTCAGCCAACAGCTGGCGATTCTCTTCGTCGAGGTCGTGAGCAATAAACACGTCCAACGGGCGATCCAGAGCCGCAAAGGCGTCGACAATTGCCCGGTTGCCACCGCCGACGCTGTACACCGCCTTCAGTTCGGGATGCTGCTTCAACGCATCGGTGACCCGGGCAAATGTTCGGTCATACACGCCGTACCCACCGCTGATATCCAGTACCCGCAGGTGCGTCGCACGGCCGCGCAGCCACATGCGAAAGCCCATTTCGCGTTCTTCCTCGCCCCGGAACAATTCGCTGCCAATCACCACCGCCACTTCCTGGGGTTGGGGTGACAGCCAGCGGGACAGGAGGTACGCGGCGGTTTGTCCGGCGGTGCGGTTATCCATGCCTACGTAGCCGATGCGCTCGCTGTGGGGCAGATCGGTGACCAGGGTCACCACCGGAATACCTGCGGCCGCCAGGTGCTTGACCGCCAGATTCACCGCCGGCTCGTCCGCGGCCTTGAGCACCACACCCTGGCTGCCGGTCTCGAGGCAGCGCAGCAATTGGTCGTGCATCGCCTGAGGCTCGATCTCTTCGAACACATGAAACCGCGGGGCGATACGAAACGGTGCCAGGCTGCCCAGTTGGGCGGTGATGGCGGCCTGCACCGCCGCACTGAAGCGCTTGGGCGTGTGCATGATCACATCGACATGAAAGGTACGGCCTACTGCCAGGCCATTTTTTTCCTGGGATTCCAGCTCATCCAGAGCCTGTTCGATACGCCGCCGGGTTTGGGCGTGCACGCTGCCGCGCTCATGCAAGACGCGATCGACTGTCGCCTTGCTGACGCCCGCCTGGGTGGCCAGTTGCTTGATGGAAAAGTGTTTAGCGCGTTCGAGCATGCTGTTGGACCTGAGGTCTTTTTGAGGTCTTTTTGAGACTCGTTGAGGTGACCGCAATGCTAGTCTCAGTTTTGCCCGGCGTCGAGCCCGGCCTTCAAAACAACAAAAACCCAGGAGACCCCGATGCCTTCAACCGACCTCAGCCATACCTTCAAAGGCCAATACTTTGTCGTCACCGGCAGCACCCAGGGATTGGGGGCTGCCGTCGCCCATACCCTGGCGCGGCGCGGTGCTGCCGGCCTGATCATCTGCGGACGCCGTCCGGACCAGGGCCAGGAGCAAGTACGGCAGTTGGCAGCGCTCGATTGCCGCGCGGTGTTTGTCCAGGCGGACCTGGAACAGATTGGCGACTGCCGCGCCGTGATCGAGGCGGCCCGTGCCCACTTCGGCACCCTCCACGGGCTGATCAACTGCGCCGGGATGTCGGATCGCGGCACCATTCTCGACACCTCCCCCGAACTGTTTGATCGACTGTTTGCGGTCAATGTGAGGGCGCCGTTTTTCCTGATGCAGGAAGCCTTGAAGCTGATGATCAGCCAGAGGGTTGAAGGTGCAGTGGTCAATATCCAGAGTGTCACCGGCCACGGCGGGCAATCGTTCTTGAGTGCCTACGCGGCGTCCAAGGGCGCTCTCGCGATTCTGACCAAAAACGTGGCGTTCAGCGCCCTGCGCAACCGGATTCGGGTCAACGGCTTGAACATCGGCTGGATGGACACACCGCACGAGGATGAAATCCAGCGGCACTACCACGGTGCCGGGGATGCCTGGTTGGAAGCCGCCGAAGCCGCACAGCCCTTCGGCCGCCTGCTCAAACCTGAAGAGGTGGCCCGGAGCGTGGCATTTCTATTGTCACGCGAGTCGGGAATGATGACCGGCACGGTGATCGACCTCGAGCAAGGCGTCATCGGCTGTGGCGACGGCGGCACCCCACGCCCCGATCAGGCCTTGAGCCTGGTGGAGGGTGCGTGATGCCTGCCTTTGTCAGCGCCGATGCGGTGCAACTGGAAGATTTTCACTCGATCTGTGCCCAGCAGGCGGCTGCCGAGGACTACCCGCACTGCGCCGAAGTGTGCAGCAACATCCCGATCTATCAGGCCCAGGCACTGCGCAACGGCGATCGTCACGCCGTGCTGGACGAACTGCATCGCCTGTTCAGCCAGGGGCCGGGAGTGATGGTGGTGCGCCAGGGCTACGCCGACCTGGACGTGGTCGACCGTCACAGCCAGGTATTCGAAGCGATCTTTGCCCAAGAGGCTGCGCAAGGTGTGGCCGCCGACCACTTCGCCAAGGCCGGCAGTAACGGACGTATCTGGAACTCATTACAGAAGGCCGCACTGCAGTCGCCGGCATCCTTTGTCGAATATTACGCCAACCCACTGCTGGGGTTGATCGCACAAGCCTGGCTCGGCCCGGGCTACCAAGTCACGGCCCAGGTCAACGTGGTGCACCCCGGTGGCCAAGCCCAGCAACCGCACCGTGATTATCACCTCGGGTTCCAGACCATCGACGTGGTGGAGCGCTTTCCGTTGCCCCTGCACACGCTGTCCCAATACCTCACGCTGCAAGGGGCCGTGGCCCACAGCGACATGCCCCTGGAAACCGGCCCGACCCAACTGCTGCCGTTTTCCCAGCAATACCCGCTGGGCTACCTGGCCTGGAGGCGCACTGAATTCATCGAGTACTTCCAGCAGCATGCCGTGCAATTGCCGCTGAACAAAGGTGACCTGCTGTTCTTCAACCCGGCCCTGTTTCACGCCGCTGGCACCAATCGCACACCGGACCGCCAGCGCATGGCCAACCTGCTGCAAATCTCCTCGGCGTTCGGCAAAACGATGGAGGCTGTGGACCGCGACCGGATGATGCTGGCGCTGTACCCCTGCCTGTTGGAGCGCCTGGCGGACAACGTCATGGATGGCGAGGCGCTGCACGCGGTGATCGCCTGCACCGCCGATGGCTATTCCTTTCCCACCAACCTGGATACCGACCCACCCTTACAGGGCCTGGCTCCGCAAACCGGGCAGCAACTGATGTTGCAGGCACTGAACGAACGCTGGCCCTGCGAGACCTTTGCCGAACGCGTTGCGCAACTACACGCCAAACGCCAAGGCTGAGGAATGTTTTCAACGTCTTTCAAAACAACAAAAAAACGGACTGACACCATGAAAAAACAGCTGCTGACCTTGCTCCTGACCCTCATCGTTACCCCGCTAGCCCTCGCCGAGACACGCATCGGCGTCAGCATCGCCCAGGTGGACGACGTGTTCCTCGCCCAGATGCGTGACTACATGGCGGCCCACGCCAGGGACCTCACCGACGTGACCCTGCAATTCGAAGACGCCCAAGGCGATGTGGTGCGCCAACTGAACCAGGTGCAGAGCTTTTCTGCCCAAGGCATGGACGCGATTATCGTCAACGCGGTCGACACCGCCGCTACCCAGAAAATGACTGTGAATGCCCAGCAGGCGGGTATCCCGCTGGTGTACGTCAACCGTCGCCCGGACATCCCCGGCTTACCGGCCGGGGTGGGTTATGTCGGCTCGGACGAGATCAAAGCGGGCGAGATTCAGATGCGCTACCTCGCGGAAAAAATGAACGGCAAGGGCAACCTCGCAATCATGCTCGGCTTGCTCTCCAACAACGCCACCCACAACCGCACACAGGGCGTGAAAAACGTACTGAAGGATTACCCCAACATCCATATCGTCGAAGAACAAAGCGCCGACTGGCAGCGCAGCAAGGCCATGGACCTGATGAACAACTGGATCGTCTCGGGCAAGAAAATCGACGCCGTGGCGGCCAATGCCGATGAAATGGCTATCGGTGCCGCGATGGCGATTACCCAGGCCGGTATGCACCCTGGCAAGGACATCCTGGTGGGCGGCAGCGACGGCGGACCCGCCGGCCTGGATGCGATCAAAAAAGATCTATTGGTAGTCACGGCCTATCAGGACAACAAGGGCCAGGCCGTCGGCTCGATTGACCTGGCGCTGAAGATGATCAGGAAGCAGCCCTACACGGCGGAGCTGACCATTCCCTATCAACAGATCACCAAGGACAACTATCAGGCCTTTCTCACCCCTTGATTGTTATCAGCCCAGCGCCAAGCAGACCGGCCAGCCCCGACAAACAGAGCACTCCCACTCCATAAGCGAGGGTGCGCCAGGGCTGGCGGCCGCTCAGATACATCACCGTATGCATCACACGGGCAGCGGTGAACAGACAGAACAACCCCGCGGTAGCGGTGCCTGGCGTTTCCATCGCCAGGCACAGGCCACCCAAAATGAAGAACAACGGAATATTTTCCAGATCATTGGCCCAAGCCTTTTCGGCCCGGGAGACTTGCGGTAACTCCTGGGGATTCGCATCGCGATGGAAGAAAGCTGCATCCTCGTGGTTAGTGAATGCACGGAATCTGAGTCGAAAGAAACCCTGGTAACAGGAGATCGCCAGCATCTTCAAGAACAGCACCAGTACGCACAACGCATAAACCTCCATCACCGGCCCCCTGAAGGTTCGCGGAACCCGTTGACCACGATATACAGCAGCGGACCGATGGATACGAAAACCGCCGTTACCAGTAAATAGGGCAACACCGACGCCAGGGATTTGCCCCTGGCCCGCGCATCCCGGTACATCCATACGCCCGCCAAGGCCGCCATCAGATACAAGTCAATCACCACCTGGGCAGTATCCGGCCTCGATATCAATTCACGTCCGAACGCCATGAGCGATTGTTCGGCGATCAGCATCGTGATCAATGTGTACAGGGCAAAAGCCAACAGCCCGGCCAGGGCAATCCAGGGTCTGCGCATGTTCTCCTCCTTGGAGACAACGGTTCGGGAAGCTGCACATTAGTGATAACGTCGTTCCCCTCTCAATGACCTCGAAGGTCATCGACACCACCGACCCGCACGGCCAGAGTCAACCCATGAGCAGCCAACCTTTCCCCCGCGCCAACCCCGACACTACCGCCGGCACGCAACTGCGCGTGCTGCGTCGGCACGCCAGATTGAGCCAGCTGGAACTGGCGCTGATCACCGGGGTTTCCCAACGCCACCTGAGCTGCATCGAGACCGGGCGCGCCAAGCCGAGCCCGGGCACCTTGCATAATTTGCTGATGGCGCTGGAGGTTCCGCTGGAGCAATGCAACAGCGTGTTCCTCGCTGCCGGCTTCGCCCCGCGCTATGAGGCAACCCCGCTCTCCTCGCCCTCCATGGAGGCTATTCGCGAGGCAATCAGCCATGTGCTCCACGCGAACAATCCTGCACCGGCGATCGTGCTGGGCAGCCACTGGGAAGTGCTAGCCGCCAACGCCAGTACCCAGGTGCTGTTCGAGCTGGTGGGGATCAAACCGGAGGCGGCTGATGGGCTGAATTTGCTGGTCACCCTGCTACAGCCTGGCGGCCTGGGTGATCATTTGATCAACGCTGACGAAATCCGCACCATCGCCTGGCAACGGGCGACGCGCGAGGCGTTGGGCAACTCCGAACTTGCCAGGCTTCTGGACAGCCTGCCGGCCCCGCTAAGTACCGAAGCCTTGGTCAATGAACCGCCGCCACTGGTGCTGACACGCGTCAACTCCCGTGAAGGTGAGCTGAACTTCATGTCGACCTTCACCACCTTCGGCATGCCTCAGGACATCACGGTAACGTCGTTGCGCATCGAGCATTTGATTCCGGCGGATGCGCAGACGTGGCAGGTGATGACCGCGGCGTATGAGCGGTCATTGGTGAGGTAGAAAGCCGCGGCGGGGCCATTAGTTATTTGTCGTATTTTGCCCGCCATAGCTATTGGCGCGGCTCTTGGAGGAGGAGCCGTTGCTGTATTGGGTGTCTTGCCCGCCGTAGCTATTGGAGCGGCTCTTGGCTGAGGTGCCGTCGCTGTATTGAGTGTCTTGCCCACCATAGCTGTTGGAACGGGTCTTGGCCGAGGTGCCGTCGCCGTATTGGATATCCTGCCCGCCATAACTATTGGAGCGGCTCTTGGAGGAAGTACCATCGCTGTATTGGGTGTCTTGCCCACCGTAGCTATTGGCGCGACTCTTGGAAGAGGTGCCATTGTCGTATTCGCAATCGGACCCACCATAACTGTTCGCCCTGCACGTCTCGGCAACCGCTTGGTAAAGCGGCGCAGCCAACAAAACCATGCCCAGCAAAACGACCTTAAGCTTCATGTTAATTCCTTGTAGAGATGGCGATACGCTATTACAGACTGGAGATTCTGAACTTAGTTTCCAACGTTCTGAAATGCGCTCGCGCGAGCCGACGTGGCAACCCTTTGCCAGCCCCGGCAACTCCTGGCCTGCGCCCTGCCCCGGCAATACCACCCAGCCCGCGCCGCACAAGGCATGCAGCACATGGCCCGGGTTTTGCTCTGTTGCTGCTACCAATAAGGGAGCGGCACCATGATAGGAAGCACGACAAGTCTGTTAGCGCTGGGACAGAAGACTTTTACACAATCCATGGAAAACGGCACCCTGCGGGCCGGGAGGATTGAAGTCACCAACGCCACGCCCGAGATCAAGACCAAGCTGGAAGCCAGCTATCAGGAGCAAGTGCGCTCGACCGCGCAAACCGTTGCCACCGCCAGGGCCAACCCTTCATGGGCGACCTTCGACGATAAAGGCAACGCCGTCGAACTGCCCGATGTTCAGTCACTCAGCAAAAGCGACGCCACCCATGTGGCCAACGGTCTTCAGTACCTGCTCGATATCGGGCGCCTGGACGGCAAGACTGTCACCGCGAAAAATGGCGACCAGTCGACCGATAACATCGCGGTCTACAAAGACTGGCTCCAGGCCCACATCGGCGTTGATGTACAGGCCTGAGACGGTTCACACCATCGGCACGGCAATCAGCAAGATCGCCGTGCCATGGGTGGCCGTCGCCGCCACCACACCGTAGCGCATCCGCACCAGCCCGCAGGCCACGCCTTCAATCAGGGTAAAGGCCAACACTGGCCAGCCCAGTTGCGTCACGCTCAACGCCAGAAATGAATGGCACGCGGCGAACGCCAACCCGCTGAGCAACGCCGCACGCAGCGGCGTAACGTGCTGTTCGAGATAACCCTGCAAGAAGCCGCGAAACAATACCTCTTCCAGCGCATTGGCGCAGTAGGCAAGCGCTAGCATGCCCATCAGCCAGGTCCAGTAAGCCGGGATCGCCGCCGGTTCGATGCCTTGATACAGGCGCAATGGCAAGCCAATCACACAGCCGGCCACCAGCCCCACTGCCAGGCCCACAGCACGATTGCCCTTGAACAGCACCGTCAGTTGCCACAACTCCGGTGCCAGGCGCGCGAGCAGCGCAATCAGCCCAAGGGATAACCCGCCCAGCGCGGCCAGCACCCACGGGTTGGCCGTGAACTCGATCTGCACCTCGCGGCTCAGCGACCACATGCCCAGTGGCGTCATCGCATCGCGCATCAGCACAAAGGCCAGCAGCAGGATAACGATGCGCAAGCCCGGCAATGTTTTTGGCGTGAGACCGAACCACAGGCCAAACAGGATCAGTCCTGGGAGCAGGTAGATTCCATAATGGACCAGTACCGCAAACGCCTCGGCGATCACCCGGTTTCAGTCCCGTGCCACGGCGGTCATGTCGATTTCCACGGCCGCGCCCTTGGGCAATTGCAGCACGCCCACCGAGGTGCGCGTATGGGATCCTGCGGCCCCCAGGATCTCGTTCAACAGGTCCGACGCACCGTTGGCCACTTCGCTTTGCTGGTCGAAGTCATCCGCGCTGCGCACGTACACATTGATCTTGAGGATCGCCTTGACCTGGTCCAGCGAACCCAGCGCCTGCTTGAGCAACCCCAGGCAACGCAGTGCGCTGACGCCCGCGGCAATCTGTGCGTCGGCCAGGCTGAGGCTTTCGCCGACCTTGCCGGGCAACACGATGGCGTCACCCACCCGCGGAATCTGGCCACTGATGTAGACGTGATTGCCGTCCCTCAGCAGCGGCGTGTAGTTGCCGCCGATCTTGAACTCGTTGAGTTGATAACCCAGGCGCACCATGGCCGCCGCGTACTTTTGATCCGGTGTCATTTTTTGTTTTCCTCAGTCGTTGCGAATCCACGCCATGAAGTCGCCGGCCACAGCATAGCCATGTGCCATTTCCACGGGAAGTGCCGACCGCTATTTCGCAAGTGATACGACAACCAATACTGGCAAACAGCGCTTATCTTCTAGCCAATAACAAATTTCACTTTCCTTGATCCCAGTAAATACGGCATGGTTGTACGACGACTTAAAAACACAGCCCGAGTCGTCCCGGTACCCACAACAACAACAAGGAAACACCCATGCAAAACGTCAAGGTTCTGATTGGTTTTCTGTGCCTGTTCAGCGGCTACGCGGCCGCCGCGCCCGCCGCAAGTGACAAGGATGTAGCCACTGCGGTCGATCATCTGACCCAGGCCATGTTGCACAAGGACATCCCGCAACTGCAGGCCCTCACCGCGAACAACCTCACCTACGGCCATTCCAGCGGCAAGGTCCAGAACAAGCAGGAATTTATCGCCGACATTGAAACCGGCAGAAGTGGTTTCAAGACCCTGGAAATGCAGAAACAGACCATCACCCTCAATGGCGACACCGCCCTGGTGCGCAACCACTTTTCCGCACAGGCGGTGAACAGTGGCGTCGAGGTGCCCACCGAAATTGAAAACTTCCAGGTCTGGCAGAAGCAGAAAGGCAAATGGCTGCTGATCGGGCGCCAGGCGTACAAATTCTGAGTCCCGCCTGGATCGTTCCCACGCTCTGCGTGGGAATGCATCCGGTGACGCTCTGCGTCACTATCGCGCAAATCTACAGCGGGACGCGGAGCGTCCAAGGCGGCATTCCCACGCAGAGCGTGGGAACGATCCGGCCCCCTAGTACGCCTTCACCGCCCAGCGCACTTTCACCAACGCCTCGCGCAGCACCTCCCGGTCCACCGACCCCAGCGCCACTCGCAAGGCATGGGGCACGTGGGCCGAGACGGCAAACGGCTCGGCCGTGGACACCGAGATATTTTCCCGTGCCAGCGCCATGGTGATCTGATCGGCGCGGGCATCTTCCGGCAACGGCAACCACAAGAAATACGAAGACGGATGGCGGATAACATTCAAGCCCGCCAACACCTCATCGGCCACCGCCTGGCGCGCCTGGGCGTCCTTACGTTTTTGCGCTTCAAGCTGCAGCACCGTGCCGTCGTCGATCCACGCGGCAGCCACCGCAGTCATCACCCCCGGAGTGTTCCAGGTGGTGGCCATGACCGTACGTTCCAGCGCCGCCATCCACGGCAACGGCGCAGCCACGTAACCCACCCGCAGGCCGGTGGCGACGCTCTTGGACAGCCCCGACACGTAAACCGTGCGTTCCGGCGCCAGTTCGGCCACGGGCGGTGGCGCGTCCTCGGCTAAAAACGCGTAGGCAGCATCCTCGATCAGGATCAGGTCATGCCGACGGGCAATCGCCACCAGGTGCTCGCGCTGCGCCATGCTCATCACCCAGCCCAACGGGTTATGCAGCGTCGGCATGCTGTACACGGCGCGTACCGGGCGCCGGGCGCAGAGTTGTTCAAGAAAGGCCAAGTCGGGGCCCGTCGCGGTCACCGGGATCGCGACGATTTCCAGGTGCAGCGTCTCGGCCAACACCTTGAACCCGGAATAGGTCAGCGCATCCACCGCCACCACATCGCCGGGCTTGAGCAGCGACATCATGGTCACCGCCAGGCCATGCTGGGCACCGCTGACGATCAGCACCTGCTCGGCCTGCACCGTCAACCCACGACTCAGCAGATGACGCGCCACCGCTGCCCGCTCATGCAGCCGACCGGCGTGAGGCTGATAGCGCAGCAGCGCCGCCAGGTCGCCGGACAACGCCAACTGGCGCAATGCGGTGCGCAGCAGGTCGGTCTGGCCCGGCAGCGACGGGTAGTTGAAGTTGAGATCGATCATGCCCGCCGCCACCGCGATCTGGCCGACGCCCTGCCCTGGCGACAACGCGATTTCCCGCACAAAGGTTCCGCGCCCGGTTTCACCACTGACCAGGCCCATGGCCTCAAGCTCGGTGTATACCCGGCTGGCCGTGACCAGCGCCAGGCCATGGCTGGCGGCCAACTGGCGGTGCGTCGGCAACCGGGTGCCCGCCGCCAGCGCGCCCGAACGGATATCCCGGGCGAAGGTGTCCACCAATGTCTTGTAGCGGGCGCGGGGCATAGGCGATGTATCCATGACAATTTTTTGATTGTCTTGATAGTGAATCATAGGATGCGCAGGACGCAACTTATCCCTATCGAGCCCTACACCCATGGAACGAACCACCCACCTCAACACCCGGGAAAACAACGCCAGCGGCTGGATCAACGGTTTGATCGGCGTGGTGATCTTCAGCGGCTCGCTGCCGGCCACGCGCCTGGCGGTGCTGGAGTTCGATCCGGTATTCCTGACCGTCGCCCGCGCCACCATCGCCGCCCTGCTCGGCCTGTGCCTGCTGTGGCTGTTCAAGGAAAAAACCCCGGCCCGCAGTCAGTTGCTGCCCCTGGCAATCGTCGCGCTGGGCGTGGTGATCGGCTTTCCTTTGCTCACCGCACTGGCCTTGCAGTACGTCACCAGTGCCCATTCCATCGTATTTGTCGGCCTGCTGCCTTTAGCCACTGCGGTCTTCGGCGTATGGCGCGGCGGCGAGCGGCCCAAGTTGGTGTTCTGGCTGTTTTCGATCCTGGGCAGCCTGCTGGTGGTGGGCTACGCGGTTGCCCAGGGCCTGAGCGCTGCGCCCGCCGGGGATTTGCTGATGCTGTTGGCAATCCTGGTGTGCGGCCTCGGTTATGCCGAAGGAGCCAAACTCTCGCGCACCCTGGGTGGCTGGCAGGTGATCTGCTGGGCGCTGGTGATCTCGCTGCCGATTGTGGCCCCGCTGACGGCGATCCTCGCCCCGGGCACTTTCGTGAGCATCAGCCTGCCGGCCTGGCTGAGCCTGGCCTATGTGTCGCTGTTCAGCATGCTGATCGGGTTTGTGTTCTGGTACCGCGGGCTGGCCCAGGGCGGCATTGCCGCCGTCGGGCAATTGCAGTTGCTGCAACCGTTTTTCGGCCTGGCACTGGCGGCCACGCTGCTGCATGAGCAGGTGAGCCTGGGCATGCTGGGGGTGACCGTCGCGGTGATTGCGTGCGTGGCGGGGGCCAAGAAGTTCGCCCGCTAGCCATCAGCGCTCAGGCGCAACCATCTTGAACTTGATGACAATCGCATTGGACACCACGCTGTCCGCCCACTCCCCCGCGCCGATCCTGAAGTCATCGCGCTTGAGCACGAATTCGCCGTCGAACACGCCAATGCCGCTCTGCTCCTTGAGGGCCACCTTGACCTCCACCGGCCGGGTCTGGCCCTTGAGGGTCAGGTTGCCGCTGAACAGGTAACGGTTGTCGCCCAGGTCAGTGATGTGGGTCGAGGTGAAGGTGCCCACCGGGTAGGTCGTCATGTCGAACCAACCGGGCTTGGGCAGTTCGGTGTTGGCGTCGTCGCTGCCGGCATTGATGCTCGGCAGCTGGATGGTCAGTACGGTGCTGGCGGCAGCCGGGTTTTGCGTGTCGAAATTCAGGGTCGCCGAATAGGTGCCAAACGTGCCGTACACCTCTTGGCCCATCTGGTCATAGGTGAAGCTGATGGTGCTGGCCGTCGGATTCACGTCGGTGTATTCCACGGCGTACGCGTTAGACAAGGTGGCGAGGGCAAGGACGACCGCTGGCAATCGAGATTTCATGGGATTCTCAACCGGGAATGAACACGCTGTGCACTGCTAACAGCGTAGGCGCTGGATTTATTCACGCGCCTGGCATTAGGCTCGTGCCTCGACGGAACCCAAACAACAAGGAGCCACGATGCCCGCGCTTTCCCTGCAAGACACCACCGCCCCCGAAGGCGTCTGTTATGGCTGCGGCAGCAGCAACCCCCACGGGCTGCACATCAAGAGTCGCTGGGACGCCGACGGCATCCACGTGATCGCCGAGCACCAGCCCGACGCCCGATACAGCGGCTGGCCAGACCTGGTCTATGGCGGTCTGATCGCGATGCTTGTGGACTGCCACTCGAACTGGACCGCCATGGCCTACCACTACCGGTCCGAGCAACGCGAACCCGGCAGCCTGCCGCGTATCGACTGCGTCACCGGCAACCTGGGAATCAAATTCATCAAGCCGACACCGATGGGCGTGCCGCTGACCTTGCGCGCAAGAGTCGAAGGTGACGTGGGGCGCAAAAGCCGCGTGGTGTGCGAGGTGTACGCCGATGGCGTGCTGACGGCGATTGGCGATTCGGTCTTCGTGCGGGTCGACACCGGGCAACTGGCCGCCGCGGCCCATGGCCGGGAAGCCTGATACTGGTCTACATTCAGTCCCACCGCTAATCGAGGACGCTACCGATGACTCGTCTGACCGCCAAAGACTTCGCCCCTGAACTGCTGGAGCTTTACGATGGCTACGCCCACGGCAAGATCAACCGCCGGGAATTTCTCGACCGCGCAGCACTGTTCACCTTCGGCGGGCTGACGGCCTCGGCCCTGCTCGCCGCCCTGAGCCCCAACTACGCCCTGGCCGAGCAGGTGAAATTCACCGACCCGGAGATCGTCGCCGACTACATCACCTACCCGTCACCCAAGGGCAACGGCACGGTGCGCGGCTACCTGGTGCGCCCGGCCAAGGCCAGCGGCAAGGTGCCGGCGGTGGTGGTGGTGCATGAGAACCGGGGGTTGAACCCGTATATCGAAGACGTCGCCCGTCGGTTGGCCAAGGCCGGATTCATTGCCCTGGCGCCGGATGGCCTGACCTCGGTGGGTGGCTATCCCGGCAATGATGAGAAAGGTGTGGAGTTGCAACAGAAAGTCGATCCCGAGAAGCTGATGAACGACTTTTTCGCGGCCATCGAATGGTTGATGTACCACGATGCAAGCACCGGCAAGGTGGGCATTACCGGGTTCTGTTATGGCGGCGGCGTGACGAATGCGGCGGCGGTGGCTTATCCGGAGCTGGGTGCGGCGGTGTCGTTTTATGGGCGCCAGCCGGAAGCCAAGGATGTGCCACGGATCAAGGCACCGATCATGTTGCATTACGGTGAGCTGGATACGCGGATCAATGAGGGCTGGCCGGCGTATGAGAAAGCGTTGAAGGCGGCCGGCACGACCTATGAGGCGTTTATCTACAAGGGCGCCAATCACGGCTTCCACAACGATTCGACGCCGAGGTATGACGAGGCGGCGGCGAATCTGGCGTGGGAGCGGACGTTGGGCTGGTTCAAGAAATACCTGGTGTAACCCGCCCTCCAAAACACCACCCAACTCATGTGGGAGCGGGCTTGCTCGCGAACGCGGTGTGTCAGTCAGCTGATGTTTGACTGATCCACCGCTTTCGCGAGCAAGCCCGCTCCCACAGGGGACTTTCAGCGTTCTTGAGCTCAGTGCTCCAGCGCATACCGCCGGCAATGATTCAAATACCCTTCCTCATGGCTCCCCACCAACTGCACCACACTGGTCCACAGCCACGAAGGCGCATCCAGTTGCCTGGAGCGGTTCTCTTGCAACAGCGCCATCCAGTCCTTGCGCGTATCCCGGTCCATCTGCCGCGCATGGGCCACGCCGACCACCCGCGCCAGGTACCCGGCCGCGTGCATCGCATCAATCTCGCTCAGCTCATCCAGTTCCAGCTTCATGTCCTGGGGCAGCAGTTCGCGGATGAAAAACCCGTGATCCAGAAACCGCGTGGCCAACATCCGCTCCCCCAACGCCGGTGACAGGTGCCGCGCGCCCTCCACCACCCGCCGGCCGTTATCCCGAGGCATTTTTGCCCGGGCCGCACGCGGCGCCGCAGCGCCTACCGCTTCCTTGATGTCGAGCAGGCAGTATTCCTGATCAGACTTGTCCCCTACTCCCAGCAACACCGCATAACGCAGCAACCCAAGGGAGCTGCAACCCTTGACCCAATAGGCCGAGTCCAGCAGCTCGACCTCGGCGTCGTTGGAGCGGCCTTTGAGCGAAGTCACCAGCCGGTGGATTTCATCCGACGCGCACAACGTTTCAAGGGCGGACTTTTCTGACCGCGACAACGACCAGAAATGCTTGCCCAATGGAATTGTCGGCCGGGTGTTTTCAATACGTTCGCGGGCCAGATTCTTCCAGGTGCGCTCCACCGCACTGCGCATCCCGGACTTGACCTGGGACGGGCGCGGTGGTGCCTCGTCGGGCTTGTCTTTAAACGCCTGCGCGTAGCCCACCATCATCTCTTCAAGCATGCGCGCGGTGGTCACCCCCGGCAGGTCCGAACCCCGCGCAGCGGTGGCCAGGGACAAGGCCAGGCGCACCAGGTCATGGGCCGGATTGCCGATCACCGCCTGGTCAAGGTCACGGATATGCATGTCGATCCGGCCCTTGGTATCGCCCGTGGGCCCAAGGTTACCGGCGTGGCAGTCGCCGCAGATCCAGATCGCCGGCCCGTGGGGCAAGCGCCGGCCGCGCTGGCTGTGCAGCCACTCGTAAAACTGAACCGTACTGCCCCGCACATAGGCGTGGGCGGAGCGCGCCATCTTCAGGTTGCGCAGTTGCGTGAGGTGGGGCATTCGCGAAGAGGGACGCGGAATTTTCATAGAAGTACTCGTCGTGGAGATACGGTAGAGGCTGGCCCGCGACAAATGTTTCATTTTGTTTCAGAGGATTCTATTAATAAGCCACGCCAATCAATCCCACTGCAATCGGTCTTTCTATTCCTCCCGTCCCCGGGACTAGCATCGGGACAACTCGATGCAGCGAGTCACAACCCTAACTGCACACATCCCCAAACACTGCCGCCCTAACAAAAGAGATAACGCAGATGAATGAAGTGATGAACACCGCACCCGCCAAGATCAACCTGGTCAAGGCCCGAGGCTCGCTGGTATGGGACGATCAGGGCAAGGAATACATCGACTGTACCGCCCAGGCCTGGTCGAACAATTTGGGGGCCAATGACCCCCGGGTGGTGGAAGCCGCCGTTGCGCAATTGCGCGAAATGACTCACATCCGCCCCAACTTTGGCTCACCGGCCCACACCCGGCTGGTGAAGAAGCTGCGGGAAGTCTCCCCGGGCGCCCTCAACCAGATGGGCTTTGCCCTGCATGGCAGCCTCGCCGGTGAAATGGCGATGAAACTGGCCTTCAAGAACCGCCCTGGCGCACAGAACCTGCTGGTGCTGCAGGACGGCTACCACGGCCGCTCCCTGGCCACCCTCGGCGCCAGTTGGCCGCACCCGAACAATCCGTTCCTGGCGATCCAGCCACGTTTCACCCGCGTCCCCCACCCCAACCCGTACCGCACGCGCCTGGGCATGGACCCGGAAACCGAGTCGCAGCTGTGCCTTGGCCTGTTGGAAGAAACCATCCTCAAGGGCGTCGACGGTGGCGTGGCAGCAGTGATGATGGAACCGATCCAGGGCAATGGCGGGCATATCGAGTTCCCCCGCTCCTACTACAAAGGCGTGCGCGAGATCTGCGACCGCCTCGGCGTGCTGCTGATTTTTGATGAAGTGCAGACCGGTTTCGGGCGCATGGGCACGATGTTCGCTGCGGACTATTACGACGTGCTGCCCGACATCATCGTGTTCGGCAAAGGCGTCGGCGGCGGCTTCCCGCTGGCCGGGATCCTCGCCGATGACAAGCTCAAGTGGTTCGACGAAGGTGAAGAAGCCCTGACCTTCGGCCACTTCCCGGTCTCGCTGGCCGCCGGCTACGCCACGGTGGAAGCGATCGTCGCCGACAACCTCTGCGAAAAGGCCCGCGACTCCGGCGACTACATCAGCGCCCGCCTCAAGGACATGCAAACCCGCCACCCGCTGATCGGCGACGTGCGCTGCCCCGGGCTGATGGCGTCCATCGAGCTGGTCAAGGACCGCACCACCAAGGAACCGGCCTGCCGGGAATCCCAGGAGGTGTATCGCCTTGGGGTGGAGCGCGGCGTATTGTTTGGCGAAAGCCGCTACGCCGGGCTGGGTAACCTGATCAAGGTCAAGCCTCCTCTGGATATCGAACGCCCGTTGCTGGCCAAGGCCCTCGACGTGCTGGACGAGGTGATCGGCATCATCGAGGAGCAACGGCCATGAGCACATTCGTTGAAAACACCGTGACCGCCCCGCCGAATGCCCAGGCCCCGCTGTCCAGCGACGACGCCGACCTTGCCAGCCTCGGCTACGAGCAAAAGATGCACCGCACCATGAGTTCGTTCACCTCGTTTGCCCTGGCCTTTTCCATGGTCTCGATCAACACCGGGGTGGTCACGCTGTTCGCCGACCCGTTCAACCGCGTCGGCGGTATCGGCATCCTTTTGTGGCTGCTGGTGATCCCGCTGGTGTGCTGCATCGTCATGGTCTACTGCCACCTGGCCGGGCGCATTCCGCTTACCGGCTACGCCTACCAATGGTCCAGCCGGTTGGCGGGCAATCACTTCGGCTGGTTTACCGGCTGGGTCGCGTTCACCTCGTTTGTCGCCGGTACAGCCGCCACCTCGGCGGCCATCGGCACGGTGTTCGCGCCGGAGATCTGGGCCAACCCGACACAGGGCCAGATCCAGGGCCTGAGCATCGGTGCCACGCTGGTGGTAGGCCTGCTGAACATCTGCGGGATTCGCCTGGCCACGCGGATCAACGACATCGGCGCGATCATCGAAATCATCGGCACGGTGCTGTTGGCGGTTGCGTTGTTCTTCGGGGTGTTTTTCTTCTTCGAGCACACCCAGGGCGTGGCGATCCTGACCTCGGCACAACCGGTGAGCGGCGGCACCCTCAGCTTCACCACCCTCGCCCTCGCCACCTTGCTGCCGGTCTCGGTGCTGCTGGGCTGGGAGGGCGCCGCCGACCTGTCCGAGGAAACCAAGGACCCACGCCGCGCCGCGCCCCGGGCGATGATTCGTGCGGTGCTGGTGTCCAGTGTATTGGGCTTCGTGGTGTTCGCCTTGCTGAGCATTGCGATCCCGGGGTCGGTCAGCGAGCTGCTCAGCCACAGCGAAAACCCGGTGATCAATATCGTGCGCCTGCAACTGGGCAACGCCGCCGGCGTGGGCATGATCGTGATCGCCTTCGCCTCGATCCTCGCCTGCCTGATCGCCAACATGGCGGTGGCCACCCGCATGACCTTCGCCCTGTCTCGGGACAACATGCTGCCGGGCTCCAAGGTGCTGGCGAAGATCAACCCGCACTTCGGTACGCCGGTCGCCGCCATCGTGCTGATCACCGCCATTGCCGTGCTGCTGAACCTGGCGAGCGGCGGGTTTGTCACGGCGATCTACTCGATGGTCGGCCTGACCTACTACTGCACCTACCTGCTGACACTGATTGCCGCGTACCTGGCCTATAAAAATGGCCGGATGCCGGGGGCGCCTGCGGGGGTGTTCAGCCTGGGCAAGTGGTTGTTGCCGATGATCGTCCTCGGCGGCCTGTGGGCCATCGCGGTGATCCTGACCCTGAGCGTGCCCGAAGAAAGCCACACCGGCGCCATCACCACCGGGGTTACACTCGGGGTCGGCGTGCTGTGGTGGTTGTTTTCGCTGCGCACGCGCCTTAACAATGGCACCGCCGGGCCGAGCGGCAAATTGCTCGACCACTAGCCGTTGATTGCGGCCAAACAACAAAACCCCGGACGCCGGGGTTTTGTCTTGTCACCTTCAAGGAGCTTCCCGATGTTTGAAAAGGCCAGCTGGCTCAATCAACCCCAGCAATGGAGCCGAGAAGGCGAGCGCCTCAAGGTGCGCACCGATGCCAGCACCGATTTCTGGCGCGAAACCCACTATGGTTTTGTGCGCGACAACGGGCATTTCCTGTTTGTTGAAACCGACGGCGACTTTACCGCCCAAGTCAAAATCCACAGCGCGTTTACCCACCTGTATGACCAGGCCGGGTTGATGGTGCGGGTGGATGAAGCGCATTGGGTGAAGATCGGTGCAGAGCTGTCCGACGGTGTGACGCTGTTGAGCAGCGCATTGACCGATGGCGTGTCGGACTGGGCCACCGGTGCGTTCCCGGGTGATCCCGAGGCGTTCTGGATTCGCGCCACCGTGGCCAAAGGCGTGCTGCGCGTGCAGGTGTCGGTGGATGGCGTGAGCTGGCCATTGGTGCGCCTGGCGCCGTTCCCCGTGGCTGCGTCGTATCGGGTGGGGCCTTATTGCTGCACGCCGGAACGTGGCGGGCTGGAGGTGGAGTTTTCCGAGCTTCAGGTAAGTGCGCCCAACGGAAAATCCCTGCACGACCTGTCCTGACTAACCCCGGCTGCTCGCCACTTCCATCGCCAACTCGGCAAAGTTGCGCGCCGCCACACTCGGTTGTGGCGGCAAGGCGACCGCCACTTCACACATCGGCATATCGCTGATCACCGGGAAGGCCAGGCCGGGCCGTGCATAAAAACGTGCGGTGGACAGCGCGGTGATACTGATCCCGCGCTCCGACGCCACCGCCTGCAACTCGGTCTCCACCGTCGAAGCTTCATGGACGATCCGCGCCGGCTGGCCATCGCGGTACGCGTCGGCGGTCCAGAAACTGCGCCACACGCCCACTCCCGGTGCAGCAATGATCGGTTCATCCAGCACGTCGTAGATGCTCACGCTGCTCTCCCCGGCCAACCGGTGGCTGGACGCCAGGCACGCCACGCAGGGTTCGGTCACCAGAGTGTGCAACTCGATGTCCGGCAGGCCCAGTGGCGGGCGCAACACCGATACGTCCATGCCCTCGTCGATCCCGGCATGGGGCGAGCCGAAGTCATACTCGCGCACCACCAGTTCGATCTCCGGGTAGCGCTTGGCGAACACGCTGAGGATTTGCGGCATCAAGTCCACACCCGCGCCGATCAGGAAGCCGATATTCAATGAGCCGCGTACGCCGCGTGCATGTTCGTGGGCGGTGCGTACCAGGCGGCTTACGCCATTGACGATTTCCCTCGCCTCTACCAGCAAGGCCAGGCCGGCTTCGGTCAGTGCTACGTTGCGGGTGTTGCGTTGGAACAGTTGTACGTCCAGCAGCGCCTCAAACTGGCGGATGGTCTGGGACAGCGCCGGTTGCGAGACATGCAGGCGGGTCGCGGCGCGCACGAAGCTGAGCTCCTCGGCCACCACCACGAAGGCCTTGAGTTGACGGATGTCTACGCCGGAAGTTTGCATTGCAGCCTCTTATGATCAATGGGCAGACCGAGTGGGAGAATAACCTGTGGCGAGGGAGCTTGCTCCCGTTGGGTTGCGCAGCGACCCTGAAACCATCCGCCGCGTTCTTGCTGAACTAACACCGTCGCTTCTTTGGGGCCGCTACGCAGCCCAGCGGGAGCAAGCTCCCTCGCCACAGCGTCGACCCAACCTCAGTGCATGGCCACTTCACGCAACCACGTCTTGAACGCCAGCATCGCCGGCGTCTCGGCCCGTGACTGCAAGCGCGTCAGCCAATAACTGCCGGTGGTGATGCCGATCTCGAACGGCTGGCGAATCACGTCCGTCGCCAACTGCCGGCTGAACATCATCGCCGGCGCCAGGGCCACCCCCGCCCCTTGCAGCGCCGCCTCCATCATCGCCAGGGACGAGTCGAAAACGATACTGCGCGGCACCAGCGTGTCGGCTGGCAATCCCGCGGCCTGGAACCATTGCGTCCACTCATCCGCACGATATGAGCGCAACAGCGTGTGCTTCAACAGGTCCGCCGGAGTCTGCAATTGCCGAGCAAGTTGCGGCACGCACAGCACCGTCAGCGGTGCCTCCAGCAATTGGCACGCCTCGGTGCCGTGCCACGCGCCGGAACCAAACCGGATTGCGTAATCCAGGCCTTCGGCCGCCACGTCGACGCGGTTGTTGTTGGTGGACAGGCGCAAGTCGATAAACGGGTAGCGCGCCTGGAAATCCGCAAGCCGCGGCAACAGCCAGCCCACCGCAAAGGTGCCCACCGCGCCTACCGTCAATACTTCGCGGTAATGCCCACCTTCAAACTGGCCTAAGGTTTGAGCTATCCGGTCGAAGGATTCGCGCAACACCGGCAGCAGGGTCTCGCCCTCGCTGGTGAGCATCAGGCCCCGGGGCAGGCGTTTGAACAGCGTGACATTGAGCTGCGCCTCCAGGCTTTTCACCTGGTGACTGACCGCCGCCTGGGTGACGCACAGTTCAATCGCCGCCCGGGTAAAACTCAAATGCCGCGCAGACGCCTCGAAGGCTCGCAGCGCGTTGAGTGGCAAATGGGAACGGAGCATGGCTTGACCCTAATTTTTCTAATGGCTGTTGCGAGATATCATCGTTTGCCGCGGGATCACAAACTGCCTAGATTTGCGGCGCCTGCGCAGGCAACGGTATTCACCCGATCACCTTCATGGAAGTCACGTCATCATGTACACATCCCTTTTTCCAACCGTGCGCAACACCGCGATATTCGCCTTATTGCTCGGCGCAGGCAACTGCATGGCGGCTACCGACATGCGCCAGGTCGTGGACAGTACTGTCCAGCCCCTGATGCAGCAACAGGACATCGCCGGCCTGTCGGTGGCAATCGTACAGAACGGCAAGGCGCAATACTTTAACTACGGCGTTGCCAGCAAGGAGAGCAAGCAGCCCGTCACCGAAAACACCCTGTTTGAAATCGGCTCGGTGAGCAAGACCTTCACCGCCACCCTCGCCGGCTATGCCCTGGCCAACGGCAAGCTGAAGCTGTCGGACCCGGCCAGCCAATACCTGCCGGCATTGCGCGGCGACACGTTTGACCACATCAGCCTGCTCAACCTCGGCACCTACACCGCAGGTGGCTTGCCCCTGCAATTCCCCGATGAGTCCGATAACGCCGGCAAGATGATCAGCTACTACCAGCACTGGAAACCGGACTTCGCTCCCGGCACCCAACGCCTGTATTCCAACCCGAGCATCGGCTTGTTCGGCCACCTGGCAGCGCAAAGCCTGGGCCAGCCGTTTGACCGGTTGATGGCGCAGACCCTGCTGCCGAAACTCGGCCTCAAGCACACCTTTATCAGCGTACCCAAGTCACAAATGAACCTGTACGCCCAGGGTTACGACAAGGCCGGCAAACCGGTGCGCGTCGGGCCTGGCGCCCTGGACGCCGAGGCCTACGGCATCAAGACCAGCACCTCGGACCTGATTCAGTACGTTGAAGTGAACATGCACCCGGCGAAGCTGGAGAAGCCGCTGCAACAGGCGATTGCCGCAACTCACACCGGCTACTACACGGTGGATGGCATGACCCAGGGCCTCGGCTGGGAGATGTACCCCTACCCAATCACGCTGGATGCGTTGACGGAAGGCAACTCGGCGCAAATGGCCTTTCAGCCCCACAAGGTCAACTGGCTGACACCACCGCAAGCGCCCCATGCCGACACGCTGGTGAACAAGACTGGCGCCACCGGTGGTTTTGGCGCCTATGTGGCGTACGTGCCGAGCAAAGGCCTGGGGGTGGTGATCCTGGCGAACAAGAACTACCCGAATGCCGAACGGGTAAAAGTGGCCCATGCGATCTTGAGTGCGATGGATAAATAAATCCCTGCACACCTCAAATGTGGGAGCGGGCAAGCCCGCTCCCACATTGTTTTGTGGCGTGATTCAAGTTGGGTTTACATCCCCAGCCAATGCGGCAAGGCCAGCGATATGAACGGCAGGTAAGTCACCATGATCAGGAACACCAGCAGGATCATCAGCCACGGCAACGCCGCGCGGATGGTCTGCCCCAGCGTCAGCCCGGTCACCGCCGAGGTCACAAACAGGTTCAACCCCACCGGCGGATGCACCAGGCCAATCTCCATATTGACCACCATCACAATCCCCAGGTGAATCGGGTCGATCCCCAGCTTCATCGCAATCGGGAAAAAGATCGGCGCCAGGATCAGCACGATCGCCGACGGCTCCATAAAGCTGCCCGCCACCAGCAACACCACGTTGACCATGATCAGGAAACCAATCGGCGTCAGGCCCTCGGAGATCACCCACGCGGTGATTTCCTGGGGAATCTGCTCCGTGGTCAGCACGTGAGCGAAGAGCATGGCGTTGGCGATGATAAACATCAGCATGATCGCCAGGCGCCCGGACTCCAGCAGCACCTTGGGGCAATCCCTGATCTTCATGTCCTTGTAGATGAACAGCGCGACAAACGCCGAGTACACCGCCGCCACCGCCGCCGCTTCGGTCGGGGTGAACATGCCGCTGTAGATCCCGCCCAGGATGATCACCAGCAGCAACAGGCCCCAGAATGCCCGGCGGGCGCAGGTCAGCCACTCGCGAAAGGTCGCCCGTGGCTGGGCCGGCAGTTTCTTGATGCGCGCGACGATGTAGATCGCGACCATCAACATCAAGCCCAGCAGCAGGCCCGGAATCACCCCGGCCATGAACAGCTTGCCCACCGAGGTTTCCGTGGCGGCCGAGTACACCACCATCACGATCGACGGCGGAATCAGGATGCCCAGGGTACCGGCGTTGCAGATGATCCCGGCGCCGAATTCCTTCGGGTAGCCCGAGCGCACCATGCCCGCCACGGCAATCGAACCCACCGCCGCCACTGTCGCGGGCGAGGAGCCCGACAGTGCGGCAAACAGCATGCATGCCAGCACCGCCGCAATCGCCAGCCCGCCGCGGATATGCCCGACGCAGGCGTTGGCAAAGTCGATCAGCCGCTGCGCCACGCCACCGGTGGTCATGAACGCACCCGACAACAGGAAGAACGGAATCGCCAGGAAGGTATAGGCGTCCGAGGTTTCAAACAGCTTGATTGCCAGGGAACTCACCGAGTCCGGGCTGAACATCAGGATCGACACCGCGCCCGACAACCCCAGGGAAATCGCGATGGGCACACCGAGGAACATGAACACGAACAGCAGCAAAAACAGACACAGAACGGCCATCAGTGACGCTCCTCATGGCTGCCGGCCAACTTGCTGGCTTCACCGGCTTCGTCGGCCAGGCCCAGCCCGGTTTGGCGGTGGGTGAAGATGCGGTAGAAAATTTCCAGGTAGCGGATGAACACCAGGGCAAAGCCGATGGGCACGATCACCACGATGTCGTCGACGTCGATGCCGAACTTGTCGAGGTCTTCGGCGCCGATGTGCGCGGTGGTGACCGCACTCAGCCATTTGTAGCTGGCAACCATGAACAACCCGGCGTAGGCCAGGCAGCACAGGCAAGCCAGCATGCCCAGCAGGCGCTGCACCCGGCGCGGCGTCAGCTTGACCAGCGCGTCCACGCCCAAGTGGCCGGCGGTGCGCACGCCGTAGGAGATGCCGAAGAAAATCAGCCAGCCGAACATGGCCTTGGTCAGCGCCACGCTCCAGGTCATGTCCTGGGCCCAGCCCATGGTGTGGTCACCCAGGGCGTTGAAGAAACCGCTGCTCCACGCCCACTTGTCGGCAAGGGCAAAGAACAGGGTGTAGATGTTGTTGAGCATGACGTAGACAAAAGTCACCAGGGTCATGGCGGCCAGCAGGATGGCGATAAAGCCTTCCTCCAGGTGCTCCCAGACGCGCCTTAGCGTTTGCATGGCAAAACCTCGCGAAGCGGAGATAGGTGTGTGCAAGGCTTGGAGGCGGGAACCGGATCAACATGTGGGAGCGGGCTTGCTCGCGAATGCAGTCTTTCAGTTGATGCATTCGGTGACTGATACACCGCATTCGCGAGCAAGCCCGCTCCCACATTTGATCTCGGTGCTCTCCAAATTACTGGTTCGACGCGTCGGCCGCCTTGATCAGGTCAGCGCCGATTTCACCTTCGAACTTCTGCCACACCGGGCGCATGGCTTCGCGCCAGAGCTGGCGTTGCTCCGGTGTCAGTTCGATGATTTCGCTGGTCTTGGCGTCGATGATCTTCTGCTTGGCCGACTGGTTCAGCGCCTCGGCCTGCTTGTTCACCTCGACGGTGACTTCAACCATGACCTGGTCCAGGGTGGTGCGCACATCCGGCGGCAGGCCGTTCCAGAACTTGGCGTTGGTGATCACCATGTAGTCGATCAGGCCATGGTTGGATTCGGTGAAGTACTTCTGCACTTCGTTGACCTTCTGGCTTTCATAGTTCGACCAGGTGTTCTCGGTGCCGTTGACGGTGCCGGTCTGCAAGCCCTGGTACACCTCGGCAAAACTCATCTTGCGCGGGTTGGCGCGGATCGCCTTGAACTGCTCCTCCAGGACGCTGGAGGCCTGCACGCGGAACTTCAGGCCACGGGCATCCTTGGGCTCACGCAATGCCTTGTTCGCCGACAGTTGCTTGAGGCCGTTGTGCCAATAGGCCAGGCCGAGGATGTTCTTGTCTTGCATCGAGGTCAGCAACGCCTTGCCCTGGGCCGCCTGGAAACGGTCGACCGCCGCCAGGTCGTTGAACAGGAACGGCAGGTCGTAGATCTGTACTTGCTTGGTGTACTGCTCAAACTTGGCCAGGGACGGCGCCAGCATCTGCACGTCGCCCAGCAGCAGCGCTTCCATTTCCTTGCCGTCGCCGAACAGCGAGGAGTTGGGGTACACCTCGACTTTCACCCGGCCGGGCAGGCGTTCTTCAGCGAGCTTCTTGAACAGCAAGGCGCCCTGGCCTTTGGGGGTGTTTTCCGCGACGACGTGGGCGAACTTGATCACGATGGGGTCGGCCGCCTGGGCCAGGCCCGCGGCAAACAAGGTGGCGGCGCAGAACAGCGCCCGAGAAAGCTTGAGCATGGAAAATCACCTTCTTATTGTTGTGTTATAGGGCAAGGTGCCTGATGTCACGCGTATAGAGAATTTCGAATTTTAGATACCTGCGTTCGGCGTGGACGAACGCCGATTTTGCAAACAACGGAGATCCAATGTGGGAGCGGGCTTGCTCGCGAAAGCGGTGTGCCAGTCACCGGATGCACTGGCTGACCCACCGCTTTCGCGAGCAAGCCCGCTCCCACATTTCTACGGTTGCGCGGCTAATAATCGTTGGGCCCGCAACAACACCGGTGCATCCACCATCTGCCCGTCCAGCTGATACGCCCCGGCCCCATGGGCACCAGCGTCCACCACCCGTTTGGCCCAGGCCAGATCCTCGGCACTGGGGGCCAACGCCTGGTGAATCACCGCCACCTGCTTGGGATGGATACACAGCGCGCCGGAAAAGCCCATTTCATAGGCATGCCGAATCGAACGGCGCAGGCCTTCGGGGTCGTCGATGGCCGGGTGCACGCCGTCCAGCGGCGCCACCAGCCCGGCGGCGCGGGAATGCACGATCAAGGCAAGGCGAGCCTGGTCCAGGGCAAATTGCGCGGCCGGGGAGCCGCTGCTCAGGTTCAAGTCCAGCGCCAGGTCCAGGCCACCAAACGACAGGCGCTCCACCAGCGGCGCATGGGCGATTTCCGCCACCGCCAGCAAACCCCGCGCACTCTCGATAATCGGCCAGATAGCCTTGCCCGTTGCAGCCACCACGGCCACCTGGGCCGCACTTTCAACCTTGGGCAGCAACACCCCTGCGACCCCGGCGTGGGCCTGACAGAACGCCACATCGGCAAAATGCTCGGGATGCTCCGGCGCGTTGATCCGCACCCACACCCGCGCCGCCGGCGTCGCCTGCAAAAACACCCCGAGGTTGTCCCGGGCCTGACGCTTGAGCGGCTCTTCCACCGCGTCTTCAAAATCCACAATCACCGCATCGGCGCCACTGGCCAGGGCCTTGGCAAAACGTTCCGGTCGGCTGCCCGGTACAAACAGCGCAGAGCGCACAAGAGAGGTTGGCATCGTTCGATTCCTTGTCAGATAACGCCGCGTGCACGCAGGCCGTCGATGGCTTCAGCGGAGTAACCCAGCTGGTCGAGAATCCCTTGGCTGTGCTGCCCCAGCCCCGGCACCGCATCCATCCGCGGGGTGAACGCGGCATTGCGTGCCGGTGGCAGCAACGACGGCAACTTGCCCGCCGGGCTGTCGACTTCACGCCAACTGTCCCGGGCCTTGAGCTGCGGGTGGTCCCACACGCCTTGCATGTTGTTGACTCGTGCACTGGCGATTTGCGCGTCTTCCAGGCGCTGGATCACGCCTTCGGCGCTCATCTGCGCAAAACGGTCGACGATGATCTGGCGCAGCACGTCGCGGTTTTCCGAACGCTTGAAGTTGGCCGAGAAACGCTCGTCTGTGGCCAATTCCGGGGTAAGCAGCACCTTGTCGCAGAACGCAGCCCACTCGCGCTCGTTCTGCAAACCGAGCATTACCGTGCCGCCGTCACCGGTGGGAAACGGCCCGTAGGGGTAGATCGTCGAATGCGCCGCACCCGCGCGCGGTGGCTGGGGCGCGCCGTCGAACGCGTAATACATCGGGTAGCCCATCCACTCCACCAGGCTTTCCAGCATGCTGACGTCGATGCGACTGCCCTGCCCGGTCTTGCCCCGCAACAGCAGCGCCGAGAGGATGCCGCTGTAGGCGTACATCCCGGCGGAGATATCGGCGATGGAGCAGCCGGCCTTGGCCATCTGGTCTTCACCCGGGCCACCGGTGACCGAGAGAAAGCCGCCTTCGCTCTGGATCAGCAGGTCGTAGGCCTTTTTCTTTTCATACGGGCCGCCCTCGCCATAGCCGGAGATGTCGCAGACGATCAGCCGCGGGAAGCGCTCATGCAGCGCCTCGAATGACAAACCCATGCGCGCGGCCGCGCCCGGTGCGAGGTTCTGCACCAGCACATCGGCATCGGCCAGCAGGGTTTCCAGGATGTCCCCGGCATCGTCGTGCTTGAGGTCCAGGGTCAGGCTTTCCTTGGAACGGTTGGTCCACACGAAATGCGAGGCCAGGCCGCGCACGCGCTCGTCATAGCCCCGGGCAAAGTCGCCCGCCCCGGGACGTTCGATCTTGATCACCCGCGCGCCCAGGTCGGCCAACTGGCGGGTGCAGAACGGTGCGGCAATCGCGTGTTCCAGGCTGACAACGGTGATGCCGTCCAGCGGTCGTTGATTAGCGGTCATGACAGTTCCTTAAAGCCAGTGAGCCAGGGACGCGGCGTTGCGCAGGTCCCAGACTTTTTCGATCAGCCCGGTGGTTTGCGCGGGTGTGCGGGCACCGCTGAATTGAGTCAGGCGCTGGAACTTGTCGGCCAGCTCCGAGCGGTTCAGGGTGTTGCCCGGGTCGCCCTTGGGTTCGTCGATGGCGCCGTGCAGGGTGCGACCATCGGCGGTGGTCACGATGACCCGGCCCAGCCAGCGCTGCGGATAGGCACCGTCGACTTCGGCGTCGAGGGTCATGGAGACCTTGTCGCGAAACGCCGCCACGTCCCCGTCGCTCAGCGCCAGCTCGTGAAACTCGGTCAGCCCGGCCTTGCCATGCACGGCAATCAACCCCAGCACGGTGCCCATGGAGAACTTGGCCTGGTGCACGGTCTGCGGCAGCGTCACCCGGCCCAACACGTCGATGGCGCCCTGGTGAACGCGGGTTTCCACATGGGCGATCTGCTCATGGCCCAGCCCTTCGCGCTGCATCAGATCCAGCAGCGCATCGGCGGCCGGATGGGTATGCCGGCATGAAGCATGGAACTTGAACGACGTTTCCAGCAGCGCCCAGCGACTGCCGAGGCGATCCGACAATTTGCCTGGGTCGGCGTCGGTGGACATACCCGCCGCCATCCCCTGATCACCTTCCAGAATATTGCGCGCACCGGTCAGCCCGTCCGCCGTCAGATACGCCGCCAGCAAACCATCGGCAGCGGCCTTGGCAGTGTGCAGTTGCTTGGAGTCGGCGGCATCCCGCAGGAACTCCCACAGCCCGGCCGCCTGAGTGCCGGCACTGCCCAGCAGATTGATGAATTGCTCTTGGTTGAAGTCGAGCAATTTGCCCACGGCCACCGCCGCCGCGAGAGTGCCGACGGTGGCCGTGGTGTGGAAGATCCGGTAGTGGGAGCGGCCCATGAACTCACCGATGCGAATCCCGGCTTCGTAGCCGGCCACCGAGGCCAGCAGCAGCTCGCGACCGGACTTGCCGAGGTCTTGCGCCGCCGCCAATGCCGCCGGAAACACCACGGTCGCCGGGTGCAATACCGAGCTGTTGTGCAGGTCATCCTGCTCCACCAGGTGCGACGACGCGCCATTCACCAGCGCGGCGAAATAGGCACTGCTGCTGCCGCCGTTGACGATGATCTGCGCCGGGCCATCAGCCGGGCCCATCCTGCGGGCATAACGTTCGAACAGCGGGATCGGATGCGCGCCCTTGCTGGCCAGCGCCGAGGCGAGCCAGTCGAGGAACAGGTCTTCGGTGCGGGCGAGTACGGCGTCCGGCAATTGTGCGTAATTCAACTCGGCGAGGAACCGGCACAGCGCTTGGGTATGGCTCATGGTCGGGCCCTCAGAAGCTGCGTGGCAGTTCGAGCAGATGCTCGGCCACGTAGGACAGGATCAGGTTGGTGGAGATCGGCGCAACCTGGTACAGGCGGGTCTCGCGGAACTTGCGCTCCACGTCGTATTCGCAGGCAAACCCGAAGCCGCCGTGGGTTTGCAGGCAGGCGTTGGCCGCCTCCCAGGAAGCCTTGGCCGCGAGGTACTTGGCCATGTTCGCGCTGGCCCCGGCATTGGCGCCGCTGTCATATTCCTCACAGGCACGCCAGCGCATCAAGTCGGCCGCTTCGATCTCGATATGGGCTTCGGCAATCGGGAACTGCACGCCCTGGTTCTGTCCGATGGGCCGGCCAAATACCACGCGGTCGCGGGCATAGGCGCTGGCTTTCTCGATAAACCAGCGGCCATCGCCGATGCACTCGGCGGCAATCAGGGTGCGTTCGGCGTTGAGGCCGTCGAGGATGTAGCGAAAGCCCTTGCCCTCCTCGCCAATCAGGCTGTCCAGCGGCAACTCCAGGTTGTCGAAGAACAGTTCGTTGGTCTCGTGGTTGACCATGTTGGCGATGGGCTGCACGGTCAGGCCGTTGCCGATGGCTTCCCGCAAGTCCACGAGGAAGATCGACATGCCTTCGGATTTTTTCTTCACCTCGGCCAACGGCGTGGTGCGGGCCAGCAGGATCATCAGGTCGGAATGCTGCACCCGCGAGATCCAGACTTTCTGGCCATTGATCACGTACTTGTCGCCGCGCTTGACTGCGGTGGTCTTGATTTTGGTGGTGTCGGTGCCGGTGGTGGGCTCGGTCACGGCCATCGACTGCAGGCGCAATTCGCCGTTGGCGAGCTTGGGCAGGTAGAAGCTTTTCTGTGCTTCGCTGCCGTGACGCAGCAAGGTGAACATGTTGTACATCTGGCCGTGGACGGTGCCGGAGTTGCCACCGCAGCGGTTCACTTCCTCCAGGATCACCGAGGCTTCCGCCAGCCCCAGGCCGGAGCCACCGTATTCTTCGGGGATCATTGCCGACAGCCAGCCGGCGTCGGTCAAGGCTTTGACGAAGGCTTCCGGGAAGCCCTTTTCTTCATCGACCTTGCGCCAGTAGGCGGCGTCGAATTCGGCGCAGAGTGCGCGCACGCCTTCGCGGATGGCATTCAGTTCTTCGTTGTCATTCGGGTTCATTAACGGCTCTCCGCCTGTTGTTCTTGGAGGTTTATTCGAAATGCAGTTCGGCGCGCTGGGCCAGGCCGTCGGCGTTGCCCGCCCACAGTTCCGCGACGCCCGGCGCGGTGATGTGCCCGCCCACTTCAAAGGCTTGCGGGGCAATCAACGGACGCACGCCGCGATACGAGAAACGGCGCAACGTGGCCGCGGGGTTGGCGCGGCAAAATGCGCGCAGGCTCAAGGTGGCGATCAGCGGACCGTGCACCACCAGCCCCGAATAACCTTCGGTGCCGGTGACATAGGGGTAGTCGTAGTGAATGCGGTGGCCGTTGAAGGTCACGGCGCTGTAGCGGAACAACAGGGTTGGCGTCGGGTCGACCGCTTCACGCCAGGCGCCTTCGGGGAGCGCGTCACCACTGCCCTGCTTGGGCGGTGTGGGTTCGCGGTAGACGATGTCCTGTTCTTCGCGCAGGGCCAGGCGGCCGTCCTGGGAATAGTCGTGGCGCACGGTGACGAACAACAACGAGCCAGTGCGACCGGTTTTTTCTTCCACCTGGGTGATGGTCGAAACGCGGGTGGCGGCCTCACCGGCACGCAATGCATGGAAGAACTCGATGCGCCCGCCGGCCCACATGCGGTTGCGATTATCGGCCGGCGGCAGGAAGCCGCCACGGGCCGGATGACCGTCACCGCCCAGGGCGGACTCGGGCAGCGGGTCCTGGAAGAAGCACCATTGCCACAAGGGCGGAACCGGCTCGCCATCTGCCGGTGCCGCTTCGCCAAAGGTGGCGGCGATGCGTTTGAGCAGGTTGTGGCTCAAGTGGTCGTGGGCTGTTTCGCTACGGCCGATCCAGTCTGTGGCGCTCATCAGGGGCATGTCCTCGGGCAGGGAATCTGAACCGGATCATGCTGGGCCCTGGCCGTTCTGAGAATTTGCATTTCAATAAAGCAGCGTTCGGCTATGCTGAACGCCATCGCCCATAAAAAGATCTCAAGAACCCGGATGATCAATGTGGGAGCTGGCTTGCCGGCTCCCACATGGGTTCTTCGTCGCTGCCCCGGAGCCTTGCATGCACTTTGATCTGGCTGACTTACGCCTGTTTATCCATATCGCCGAATCCCCCAGCCTGACCCAGGGCGCCAAGCGCGCGTTCCTTTCGCCGGCCGCCGCCAGTGCGCGGATCAAGGCCCTGGAGGGCCAACTCGACACCCGCCTGTTGTACCGCGACAGCCGTGGCGTGGAGATCACCCCGGCGGGCGAACGGCTGCTGCACCATGCGCGGCTGATCATGCGCCAGGTGGATTACCTGAAAAGCGAGTTCACCCAATACGGCATCGACTCGGCCGGGCATATCCGCATTTTTGCCAACACCACCGCCGTGACCGAGTTTCTCCCGGAGGTGCTGGCCGGCTTCCTGTCCCAGCGCCCCGGCGTGACGGTGGACCTGCAGGAGCGGCTGTCGCGGGATATCGTGCGGGGCGTGCTGGATGGCACCAGCGACATGGGCATCATCGCCGGGCCTGTGGAAGCGTCGGGTTTGCAGGTGCTGCACTTCAGCACCGACCACCTGGTGCTGACGGTACCGGTGGGGCATCCGCTGGCGGGCCTGCCTTCGGTGACGCTGGAGCAAACCCTGGCTTATCAACATATCGGCTTGCATGACGGCAGCACGTTGCTGAGTTTCCTGCGTGAGCATGTGGAGCGGCTGGGCAAGCACTTGTCGTTGCGCATTCAAATGTCGAGCTTCGAGGCGATCTGCCGGATGGTTGAGGCGGGCGTGGGGATCGGCATCATTCCCGAGTCGGCCGCCGTGCGGCACAGCCGGACCATGCAACTGGTGACGGTGAAGCTGGATGAAGTTTGGGCAGTGCGCGAGCGCAGTATTCTGGTGCGGGAACTGGAGGCGTTGCCGGGGACGATTCGGGCGTTGATCGCGACCTTGATGCCCGAGATGGAACCGCCCCGGCTGCCGGGCGCCTAAGCTAACGTTGCCCTTTTGCGAAGGAGATCTGGTCATGCAGCTTGAAGGTTCCTGCCATTGCGGCGCGGTTTCGTTCAGTCTTGAGAGTGCGCATCCCTACCCTTATCAGCGGTGTTATTGCTCGATTTGTCGCAAGACCCAGGGGGGTGGCGGGTATGCGATCAACCTTGGGGGGGATGCCAGGAGCCTCAAGGTGCGGGGGCGCAAGTTGATTTCGATTTATCACGCGCGGATGAAAGGGCCGGGGGATAGCCGGGCGCATGCGAGTACGGCTGAGCGGCATTTTTGTTCGCAGTGTGGGTCGGGGTTGTGGTTGTTCAGTCCGCAGTGGCCGGAGTTGATTCATCCGTTTGCTTCGGCGATTGATACGCCGTTGCCGGTGCCACCGGAGCATACGCATTTGATGCTGGGGTCGAAGGCGCCGTGGGTTGAGGTGAGTATTCGCGCGGGGGACCTGGAGTTTGAGGAGTATCCAGAGGAGTCGATTGCCGAGTGGCATGAGCGGTTGGGGCTCGGCTGATGGGTGTATATCCGTTATTTAGGTAAAGGCCGCCTATGGTTCCGCTCTTACAGCGGCTCACTTTTGAAAAGCGCAAAAGTAAGCAAAACGCTCTTGCCCCACCACTCGGCTCCTCGCTTAGGCTCGGAGTGCCCTCACTCCGGCATTACTCCGCGGGCCGCCGCGACGGGGCGTCCCTGCCCCGTCGCGGCTAAACCGGCGTCCTGCCGGTTTACCCGCTCCGTAATACCTGCGTTCGGCCAGCGTGGTTTAACGGGGCGCCTAAGATCAAGATCAAAAGCAGATCAAGAGCACAGCGGCCTMCCGGCCGGCTTGAGTGTTGAARAGCAAAATCAAAAGCTAAAGCGGGCACGGTCCACTGTAGGAGCTGGCTTGCCKGCGATGGCATCAACTGGGTGTACCTGATGCACCGAGGTRTCTGCATCGCAGGCAAGCCAGCTCCCACAGAAAAGCAGATCTGCATTCGCTCTGGCTTTTGATCTGGCTGTTAAACACTCAAGCCGGCCGGKAGGCCGCTGTGCTCTGCTTTTGATCTGCTTTTGATTTTGATCTGCGGGCCCCGTCAACCACGATGGCCGCAAGTAGGCACGGTGGAGCGGGTAAATCGGCARGGATGCCGATTTAGCCGCGCCGGGCCATGGATGGCCCGTCGCGGCGGCCCGCGGAGCCGTGCCGGAGTGCGGGCATGCCGAGCCTARGCGAGGCACCGAGTGGTGGGGCAAAGCGTTTTTTGGTTACTTTTTTAGGCGTTTGTAAAAAAGTGACCCGCTGTAAGAGCGGAACCATAAGCCGCCGTTACCGCAGCAACGGATATGTACCCAATACAGCTACCGCGCCAGCACCATGGCAAAATACCCAAACACCGTGAGCAAAATCCCCGACACCGCATACGCCACCGGAAACCCAATCCACGGCACCGTACTATCAATTTCCTTGGCCGCCTCCCGCGCCGGCCCCGAGTGACTCCGCGCCCCCGCAACACCGCCCATGAGAATCGCCGGGTTGATCTTGAACACATGAAAACCCACAGCCCAAACAATAAACGGTGGAATCGTACAAGCCACGAACCCAAGCAAAAAGATCTTCAACGCAATTATCGCGCTAATCTGCGAAACCAGGTTAGCCCCCGCATTCACCCCCACAATCGCGACAAAGAATATCAACCCCATGTCCTCGAGAATGTTGCGCGCCGCATTCGGGGTATTCCCAAAAAACCGCACCCGCGACACCAGCGACGAGACGATAATCCCCGACACCAGCAACCCGCCCGCATTGCCCAGCCCCACCGCCGCACCGAACGCCGGCACCTGAATCAGCCCGATCAACAACCCCAGCACCATACCCAGCGACAGCGTCAGCAAATCCGTCGCCGTACTCGCCCGCCCCGCCTTGCCCAGCAACGCCGTGGCCTTGTCGATGGCACTGCGCAAGCCAATCAAGTGCATCACATCCAGGCGCTGCAACCGCGTTTCCAGCCCCACCGGAATCGGCGCTCCACCTCGCTCAATCCCCACCAACTGCACCTGCCCGGCAATCGGCGACTGGCTGAATTCCTTGAGCGCCCTGCCCACGGCATCCTTGTGGGTCACCAGAATCACCGCCTCATCCAGCGGTATATTCAACGCCCGGGCATCCGGTACTTCCGGCCCGATCAGGCCCATGTGATCGGTCAGCGCATCCAGGCTGCCGCCCAGGGCGATCACATCGCCGAGTTGCAACACCAGCGTCGGATCAGCCCCCAGCAACTCGTCACCACGCTCGACGTTCTCGATCTGGTACAACGCAAAGCGCTGGCGAAACTGCGCGATGCTCTGCCCCACCAGCTCCGGGTTCACCAGGCGATAGGCCCGCAGGTCAAACGGCCGATACCCACTGAGCCCGGCATCGTCGACGTTCGGCACTCCGTGCTCCACCTCGAATGCCTTGGCCGCCTTGCGCGCATCCACACCCCACCAGCGCGGCAGATACTTGCAGATCAGGATGATGCCGACCGTGCCCCAGATATAGGTGATGCCGTAAGACAGCGCGATCATCGCGGTGGCCGCCGCCGCCGTGGTGCCCGGTGGCAGCGGCACCACGCCCGAGGTAATCGCCTGTTCGGCGGAGCCAATCGCCGCCGACATGGTTTGCGAACCGGCAAGAATCCCGCCCGCCGCGCCCACCGGCAGGGATAACAGCCGCACGCCGAGCACCACGATACCCAGCCCGAGGAACGAGGACAGGATTGCCAGGAAGGTGAATTTCAGGCCATCACCCTTGAGACTGTTGATGAACGAAGGCCCGACCCGCAGCCCGACGCCGTACATGAACAGGTAATAAAACAGGCTCTTGGTAAAGTTATCGAGTTCGAAATGTACGCCGTAGTACGACGCCCACGTCGCAATCGCGCAGCCGATCACGATGGCCCCGGCCACCGCGCCCAGGCCATAACCCTTGATGGTGCCGCGCCCGACCCAGACGGACAGGCCAACCACCAGGAACAGCAGGATGTAGGGGTTGTCGTGCAGGAAAGTAAAGAAGGCAGTCACGATGATTCGTACCTGGCGATGCAACGCTAAAGGCACCGGGCCTCGAGGCCCGGTGAGTGTTCAGTGCGTTCAGTCGAGGTTCGGGGTGTCGGCCGGGATGACCGGGTCGGCGATGGCGCCATGGCTGAAGCTGGGGCCCGCGTCGGAATGCTCCACCGGGTTTTTCTGCAGGTGGGCAACGGCCTTGCGCAGGTCTTCCAGCAGCAACGCCACCAGGTCACGGCTCACGCCATGCCGTACGAGGATGCGCTGTACCACGACGTTCTGCCGATCGGACGGCAACGGGTATGACGCGATCTGCCAGCCGCGCATGCGCACGCGCTCCGACAGGTCGTAGAGGCTGAAGCCGTGGTCGACGCCGTCCTTGAGCTTGTAGCAGACCGCTGGCAGCCCATCCTTGCCGTCGTACACCAGTTCCAACGGGGCAAACTTGGTGATTTCCGAGGCCAGCCATTGCGCCGTGTCGGAGCACGCTTGTTGAATCCGCGTGTAGCCGTCGCGCCCCAGCCGCAGGAAGTTGTAGTACTGGGCGATGATTTCACCGCCGGGCCGGCTGAAGTTCAGGGCAAAGGTCGCCATGTTGCCGCCCAGGTAGTCGACGTAGAAGATCAACTCTTCCGGCAAGTCTTCGGTGGAGCGCCAGATAACCCAGCCGACGCCCAGCGGCGCCAGGCCGTACTTGTGGCCGGAAGCGTTGATCGACTTGACGCGCTCGATCACAAAATCCCATTGCAGCTCCTGCTGGATGAACGGGGCGATAAACCCGCCGCTCGCCGCGTCGACATGGATCGGGATATCCAGGCCGAGGTCACGTTGCATCGAGTCCAGCTCGGCCGCCAGGGCTGCGACCGGTTCGTAGATCCCGGTGAAGGTCACGCCCAGGGTCGCGACGACACCGATGGTGTTTTCGTCGCAATATTCCCGCAGGTCGGCCGGGCGCAGGCCCAATGCGTCACCGCGCAACGGCACTTCGCGAATTTCCACATCGAAATAACGGGCGAATTTCTTCCAGCAGATCTGCACCGGGCCGCACACGAAATTCGGTTTGTCGGTGGGCAGCCCCGCCGCTTCCCGGCGTTTCTTCCAGCTCCACTTCAGTGCCAGGCCGCCAAGCATCGCCGCTTCGCTGGAACCGGTGGTGGAGCAACCCACGGTTTGCCACGATTTCGGCGCGTGCCACAGGTCGGCAATGATGTGCACGCAACGGTTTTCGATCTCGGCCGTCTGCGGGTACTCATCCTTGTCGATCATGTTTTTGTCGAGGGCATCGGCCATCAACTGCTGCACTTCGGGCTCGACCCAAGTGGTGCAGAAGGTCGCCAGGTTCTGCCGGGAATTGCCGTCCAGCAGCAGTTCGTCGCGCACCAGGTTGTAGGCGGCCGACGGCGTGGTCGAATGGTCCGGGAGGCGGTACTTGGGCAGTTTGTGCTGGGCGGAGCCACTCGAATAGACGTCTTCGATGGCTTGGTCCTGGGTCTCTACGGTTCTGTGAAGTGCCATGAAATCCTGCTCTTGAATGAGGGAAATGGCGTAGACGTTGATCGCGACAAATGCCGATCAGGCTGCGTCAGGAAACGAACGATGGAGCGGTGGCGCCGAATATCACACGCACGGCGGCGCAGGAAAGTGACCCAGATCATTAAAGGCGTGGATAAGCAGGCAAACGTGCCGGGGGTGCCTGGCAGTGACCTACTGGCTCAGCGCTTCGTTCAATATCAGGCTGCGATAGTGCCCGGGGTTGGAGCCCGACCACTTGCGAAACGCCTTGTAGAACGAGCTGGCATCGGCAAACCCCAGGCGGGTGGCGATCTCGGCAAAGCTGATGTCGGAATCGGCCAGCCAGACGATCGCCAACTCCTTGCGCACGCTGTCCTTGAGGCCCTGGTAGGTCTGCCCTTCTTCCGCCAGGCGCCGGCGCAGGGTCGAGGCCGAGATGCACAGGGATGCGGCCAGGCCTTCGGTTTCCGGCCAAGTGTCGGCAGGCATGTGCCGCAGGTCGGTCTTGATGCGGGTGGCAAGGCTGTCCGGGTCGCGGTATTTGACCAGGATGTTGGCGGGCGCATGGGCCAGGAAGCGCTTGAGCTCCTCCGGGCTGCGCTTGATCGGCAGGTCGAGGCAGTCGGCGGAAAAGATCATCCGGGTACGCGGCCGGTCAAAGCGCAAGTTGTCGGAAAACATCACCTGGTAGTCGTCGCAGAAGTCCGGCTGCGGGCAACGCAGTTCAATCGCCAGGATCGGGATCCGGCGCCCCGCCAGCCAGCAGGCGACGCCGTGGACGATCATCCAGTAGGCGAAATAGGTGAAGGCGCGCCTGGGTGCGGGCTCCGGCTCCAACAGTACGATTTCCGCCAGGCTCTGCTGGCGCACCAGTTGCGCCGGCATGCGCTCGAGCATCAGTGACAGGAACTCCAGGCCGGTTTCCAGCGCAGTGGCCAGGCTCGGTTGTGCCATGGAGGCTCGGCAGAGGAACTCCAGGCTGCCGGATTTGAGCTTGCGCGGGTCCATGCCAAAGAATTCATCGTCCATTCGCCGTGCCAGCAAGCGCCATAAGCGTGCGTAAGCGGTTGCCGGGACGCGTGCGGTTGGCTGGCCCAGCAGTGCCGGCTCAATCCCGACCTTGGTCAACACTTCATCGCTCGCCGCACCCGGCGCACAGCTCTGCAACAGGGCTTCGCGGACCAGTTGGATGGAAATCGTGTCTTTTTCCGACATGGGGAATGGCGCAATCCGGTGGCTGGGACGATGCCGCGCATTCTAGTGTCGGATGCGGTTTGCCACCACCGTTCAGTCAAGGTTCAGTAAAGGTCAATATTCCCTGTTTAGTAATGAGTATCATTATGTTACAACTTAGCATCCTATCTAGTGACGATTCGGTGCCGAATGCTTGTTCCCTTTTTAATCATGCTGCGCGAAGGCATAGAAGCCGCCTTGATCGTTGGCATTATTGCCAGCTATCTCAAGCAAACTGGCCGTGGCCAGTACATGCCCGCAGTGTGGATCGGCGTATTTCTGGCAGCGGCCCTCGCGCTGCTGGTCGGCGGTGGCCTGGAACTGGTGAGTGCCGAATTCCCGCAGAAACAACAGGAACTGTTCGAAGGCATCGTCGGCCTGGTGGCCGTGGGCATTCTCAGCTCCATGGTGTTCTGGATGCGCAAGGTCGCGCGCTCCATCAAGCATTCCCTGCATGAATCCCTCGATCATGCCCTGGCCGGCTCCAAACACCAGGTCACCGCACTGATTGCCATGGTGTTTTTCGCCGTGGCCCGTGAAGGCCTGGAAACCGTGTTCTTCCTGCTGGCCGTGTTCCAGCAAAGCGAAGGTCCGGGCGCGCCGATTGGCGCCCTGCTCGGCCTGATCCTGGCGATCATCGTCGGCTTCCTGATCTACACCGGCAGCATGCGCCTGAACCTCGGTGCGTTCTTCCGCTGGACCGGCCTGTTCATCCTGGTGGTGGCCGCCGGCATCCTCGCCAACTCGGTACAAGCCCTGCACGAAGCCGGGGTATGGAACCACCTGCAAACCGTACTGTTCGATTTCAGCGCGACGCTGCCGATGGATGGCCCGCTGGGCTCGGTGCTGGCCGGCATGTTCGGCTATCAGGACGCCCCGACCATCAGCACCCTCGGTGCCTACCTGATTTACCTGGTGGTGGCCCTGGTGATGTTCTTCCTGCCGGCGCCGCCGAGCAAGCCGGCTACCCGCACAACCTCTTCCGTTTCCAGCCAGTAAGGACCGCCTCTTGTCCAACCAAACCCCTCAACCGGCTCCGCCCTCCCGCGCCTTGCGCTGGGCGGTGGGCGGCTCGGTGGTCGTGATGATCGCCGCCGGTGGCCTGTTCTACTACGCCTCGCAACTGGCCGCCTCCAAGCGCCAGGCCAACCACAATGAAATCGCGGTGACGATCCACGCCCATAGCTGCGAACCGAATGCGCTGACGGTACCGGCGGGACGCGCCAGCTTCCGCATCATCAACCGCTCGGACCGTGCCGTGGAGTGGGAAATCCTCGACGGCGTGCTGGTGGTCGAAGAGCGCGAAAACATCGCCCCCGGCCTGAGCCAGGTGATCAACGCCAACCTGCTGCCCGGCGACTACCAGATCACCTGCGGCCTGCTGAGCAACCCGCGTGGCACCTTGAAGGTGACACCGACTGCCGAGTCTGACGCCCAAGCCAAGGCCAAGCCGTCGATGGTCGCGTTTATCGGCCCGCTGTCGGAGTTCCGCGTGTACCTGAGCAGCCAGGGTAGCGCCCTGGTCAAGGCCGTTACCGCGCTGGACCAAGCCATCGAAGCCGGCGACCTCGCCCAGGCCCAGGCGCTTTACGTACCGGCCCGCGAGGCTTACCAGCGCCTGGCCCCGGCCTCGCAACGCCTGGCGGAACTGGACAACGCGATCAACGCCCGCGCCGACTACTTTGAAAAGCGCGAGCAGGACCCGGCCTTCAGCGGCTTCCACCGTCTCGAATACGGCCTGTTCCAGCAACGCAATCTCGACGGCCTGGCGCCGATTGCCCAGCGCCTGGTCACCGACGTCACCAGCCTCAAGCAACAGCTGCTGGCACAGTCGCTGCCGCCGGAGCAACTGGTGAGCATCGTGGTGCGCAACCTCAACAGCCTGGCCGACGTACGTGCCGCCAGCGGTGAGGAAGAACGCTACAGCCATACCGACCTCAACGGCTTCGCCGCCAACCTGGACGCCGCCCGCAAAGTGGTCGACCTGATGCGCCCGCTGCTGACCAAATCTGCCGCGCAATTACTGCCGGGGATCGACAGCGCGATCACCGCCCTCGATGCCGAACTCAACGGTTTGAAAGTCGATGGCCGCTACGCCTCGTATGACAGCGTTACCGCCGATCAGCGCAAGCAGATCGCCGACAAGGCCAAGGCTCTGGCCGTTGCACTCGATGGAATCGACCCCGCCCTTGGCCTTTCCGGCCTGAAGTGAAGACGACCGTAGACATGAGTGATTCAGAACAATTTTCCGCCCAGCGTCGTCGTGTATTGTTGGGTATGGCCGCCACTGGCGCGGCCATTGCCGGCAGCAGCCTGAGCTGCCCGGCAATGGCTGCCAACGCGGCGGCACAAGTGACCACCGCGCCAAGCAGTGAAAAGACCCAGGACCACCACGATTTCCATGGCAAGCACCAGACCGGCATCGTCACTCCGCGCCCGGCCTGCGGCATGCTGGTGGCATTCGACGTGTTGGCCAGCGACCGCGAAGACCTGGAGCGGCTGTTCCGCACCCTGAACGAGCGCATCGCGTTCCTGATGACCGGCGGCACCGTGGTGCAAGTCGACCCGAAACTGCCCCCCACCGACTCCGGCATCCTCGGCCCGGTGGTGACACCGGACAACCTGACCATCACCGTATCGGTGGGCGAGTCGCTGTTCGACGAACGCTTCGGCCTGGCCGCAGCCAAGCCCAAGCGCCTGATCCGCATGGTCGGTTTCCCCAACGATGCGCTGGAACCGGCGCAGTGCCACGGCGACCTGAGCCTGCAGTTCAGCTCCAACACCCCGGACACCAACATCCACGCCCTGCGCGACATCGTGAAAAACCTGCCGGACCTGCTGCTGGTGCGCTGGAAGCAGGAAGGCAGCGTGCCGCCCCAGGCCCCTGCCCGCCCCGGCGAGCCGGCGCAAAGCGCGCGCAACTTCCTCGGTTTTCGCGACGGTTCGGCCAACCCGAACTCCAACGACAACAAGGCGATGGATCAGATTGTGTGGGTCCAGCCAGGCAGCGACGAACCGGCCTGGGCCGCCAATGGCAGCTACCAGGCGGTGCGGATCATCCGCAACTTCGTCGAACGCTGGGACCGCACCCCGCTGCAAGAGCAAGAAAGCATCATTGGCCGGATCAAGACCAGTGGCGCGCCCATGGACGGCCAGAAAGAAACCCAGGTCCCGGACTACAGCAAGGACCCGGAAGGCAAGTTGACCAAGCTCGATGCCCACATCCGCCTGGCCAACCCGCGTACTGCACAGACCCAGGCCAACCTGATCCTGCGCCGGCCGTTCAACTACTCCAACGGCGTCAACAAAAACGGTCAGCTGGACATGGGGCTGTTGTTCATCTGCTACCAGGCTGACCTGGAGAAAGGCTTTATCAGCGTGCAAACCCGGCTCAACGGCGAGCCTCTGGAGGAATACCTGAAGCCGGTTGGCGGCGGTTACTTCTTCACCTTGCCAGGCGTCACCGGGGCCCAGGATTTCATCGGGCGCACGCTGCTTGATGCGACACATCCACAAACCACTGCCAAAACCTAAAACAAACCCCAGAGCGGAAATCGTCCCATGAAGAAGTCGTCTCTCGCATTGTCGTTGTTAATGAGCCTTTCGCCGCTGGCCGCCTTCGCCGCCACCGCGCCGCTGGACCTGGTAGGGCCGGTGTCGGACTACAAGATCTATGTCACCGAAGAAATCGGCGAGCTGGTCACCCAGACCCAGGCGTTCACCGACGCCGTGAAAAAAGGCGACCTGGCGACCGCCAAGAAGCTGTACGCGCCAACCCGCGTGCACTATGAGTCGATCGAGCCGATCGCCGAACTGTTCAGCGACCTCGACGCCTCCATCGACTCCCGCGTGGACGACCACGAGAAAGGCGTGAAAGCCGAAGACTTCACCGGCTTCCACCGCATCGAGTACAGCCTGTTCTCCGAGAACACCACCAAAGGCCTCGACGCCCTGGCGGACAAGCTCAACAGCGACGTACTGGACCTGAAAACCCGCGTGGACGGCCTGACCTTCCCGCCGGAAAAAGTCGTGGGTGGTGCTGCTGCTCTGCTGGAAGAAGTCGCCGCGACCAAGATCTCCGGTGAAGAAGACCGCTACAGCCACACCGACCTGTATGACTTCCAGGGCAACATCGACGGCGCGAAGAAAATCGTCGACCTGTTCCGTCCGCAGATCGAGAAGCAGGACAAGGCCTTCGTCGCCAAAGTCGACAAGAACTTCGCCACCGTGGACAAGATCCTGGCCAAGTACAAAACCAAGGATGGTGGTTTCGAGACCTACGACAAGGTCAAGGAAGCCGACCGCAAAGCCCTGGTTGGCCCGGTCAATACCCTGGCGGAAGACCTGTCCACACTGCGTGGCAAGCTTGGCTTGAACTGATCCAGACGCTGCATGCTCTCGCCCGGCCTGCCGGGCGAGAGCCTTCCTCAGGCTGACGCCACCTGCACTCCGTCCGAAGGCCGCAAGGCATCGCGGATAGTCCGCAGCTTCAAGCACGTTTCCTCGTACTCACTCCCGGGATCCGACTCGGCGACAATGCCGCAGCCGGCGAACAGGTGCGCCTCACAGCCTCTGATCAACGCCGAGCGCAACGCCACGGCAAATTCACCATCACCCTGCGCATTCATCCAGCCCACTGGCGCTGCGTACCAGCCACGGTCGAGCTGCTCGTGCTCTCGGATATAGGCCATCGCCTCACGTCGCGGCAAGCCACCCACCGCCGGCGTCGGGTGCAGGGCCTGCACCAGTTGCAGCAATTGCACCTGGGGATGCAAGCGGCCCATCACCGGCGTCAACAGGTGCTGCACGTTGGCCAGCCGGTGCAACTGCGGCTGGCTGGCAATGTCGAGCATCGCGCAATAGGGCTGCAATGCTTCGCGCAGGGTTTGAACCACCAGGGTGTGTTCGTGGCGGTCCTTGGGGCTGTCCATCAAGGCCTGGCCAAGTTCGGCATCGTGCTGCTCGTGACGACCACGCGGGCAAGTACCGGCCAACGCCACCGTGTTCAGCGTGCCACGAGTCACCCGCACCAGCCGCTCCGGCGTTGCGCCGAGAAAGCAGCTGTCACCACGGCTGAACGCAAACAGGTACGCCTGGGGATAGGCCGCCTTGAGGTTTTCCAGCAGCGGGCCACAGGGGATCGTCCGTGAGGTGGTCAACCGCACTTCGCGGGCCAGCACCACCTTGCGCAGGTCGCCGGCGTTGATGCGCTGCACGGCCGTCGCCACGGTGTCTTGCCATTGCTGCGCGCTGATGGTGTTTTCGTCGCTCGGTGTGCCGAGGGGAATCTCCTGGCGTGGCGCACTGGCGTAGCGGGACAGAAGCAACGTCCACTGGGTTTCCAGGCTCTGGGCGCAACGCACCGCGTCCGCCCCGGGCTCCAGCCACTGGCTGAAGATCACATGATGTTGCTCGGCTTCCCGCAGCAGCAGGATGCGCGGCAGCACCAGGGAGGTGGCGGCGAATGACTGCCATTTGAGCGAGCGTGGGCCCTTCGGGTCAAACGCAAAGCCGCCACACAGCAACGGCTGGCGCGGCCCCACCTGATGGGCCTGGCTGAGCAACGCCTGCCACGCCAGGGCACTGGCGTTGAAGCGGTCATCGGCCCCGGGGCTGATTTCCTCGGTACAACCAAAGCCGGCCATGGCCAGTGCGCCCCGGTCACTTGACCAGAACAGGCTTTGCCCGAGTACCTGGCGGTTGGCGGCAAATAACCGCAGCGGGTCCAGGCGCTCCGAGGCCAGGCTGAACACCACCAGCACTGCGCCGCCCTTCTCGCGCGCCAGGCGTTCGCCCTCGGTCAGCGCCTGAAGCAATCCCGGCAGACGTTCACTCATGCTCCGCTCCTTGATGCTGCTGGCGCCAGTGGCGCACTTGCTGGTCGATATTCCATTGGATGATCTGCGCAAACAGCGGGACCACGAACATCGGGTCCAACCCTTCGCGCTCGGCCCAGCGGCGGCGATGGGGCAGCATGGCGGCCACCCGCTCGGGGGCGGCGATGCTGGCTTCGTCAGGCTTGAACTGCGCCGCAGCTTTCACATAGGCCAACCGCTGGCCGAGAGCGCGGATGATCTGTTCGTCCAACGTGTCGATACCCAGGCGGACGTCTTCCAGCCCGCTGCACTGCTCAGGTGTTTTCATAGGATTCTCCGGTCATGGGGTCGACGGCCAGCACTGCCACGCCGGTTCGGCGGGGCTGCCCAGCAACAGTTCCAGGTGCTCGATCAGGTCGGCCTGGCTGTCGCGCAGGTAAAAATGCCCGCCGTTGAAGGTTCGAAAGTCGGTGACCTGGCGCGTCACTTCCGACCAGGCATGGGCTTCCTCCCGATCGACTTCGCGGTCGGTGCTGCCCAGGCATACGCTCACGGGCACGTCCAGCAGCTCGCTGATATCGCCGCAGTAGTTTTCGATCAGGCGGTAATCATTGCGCAATGCGGGCAGGTAAAGTGCCTGCATCTCGGGTTCGTCCAGGGGTGATGGCGCACCACCCGACAGGCGCCGCACATCCGCCAGCAGACCGGCATCCGGCCCCTGGTGCAATTGGCTGTGACGTTGCCGGTGAGGGGCCGGATGGGCGGAGACGATCAGCCGTTGCAGGTCCTTGCCCTGGCGGTTCAGGCGCCGCGTCACCTCATAGGCCAGCGCCGCACCCATGCTGTGGCCGAACAGCACCAGCGGCCGGTCGGACAGGTCCCACAGCGCCCGGGTAATAGTGCCCGCCATCCATTCCAGGCTGCCGGGCCAGGTTTCACTCAGGCGCTCTTCGCGGCCGGGGTATTGCACGCTGACCAGTTCGATGTCAGCCGGCAACAGTGCCTGCCAACCGCTGAAAAATCCCGCGCTGCCGCCGGCGTGGGGCAGGCAGACCAATCGGCAACGCGGCGTTTGATGCTGCGGGTAACGTCGCAGCCATGGGCTGGGGATTTTCTTCATAACACGCCCTCCTCCAGTTCAGTGGTGACGTGGATCCGGGTCTGCGGCAACCAGCGCAGCACCTGGCGCAAGCAGTCATCGGCGTCCATCACCTGGGCAGCGTAGTGCGTGCCTTCGGGCAGTTTGGCCAGTTGCAGGGCGCAGATTGCCGCCACTGTGCCGGTCAACGCCGAGCCGTCGGCGGCACGCAACCAGGCGGTGGCCTGCTGCGGTTCGCCGTGTTGCAGGCCTGCCATTTCGACTGCGAGCAACTGGTAAGGCGTGCGCCCTGCCAGGTCCAGCGCACTGGCCTGTACCAGGGCGGCAATGTTCTCTGCCGTGTGTCGCAGAGCCGGTGGCGAGCCCTGAATGCGCCCGAGTGCGGCCCGCAGGTGGCCGCCGTCGAACAGGTTGTAGGCCTGGGCTTCGCGCACCCGCAAGTCAGTAAACAAGCGCTGTTGCTCAGTGGTTAGATACGGGTGGGCCGTTACGGGACCGCCCACCAGCCAGGGCCGCTCGAAGTGTTCATCGACGAGTACGGCGGACTTGATTGCACGGCCATCGCACCAGCCCATCGAGGCCTGGCCATAGCCGTTGCCGAGGCTCAATAGAAAGTCCTCGGCCGCCGTTGTCGACAACCGCCCAAGTCCGACGGCATAGCAATGCACGGCATCGACGCGCTCGAACGACGCCGCAAGCACCTTGGGAAACAACCCCGACAGCCCGGGCAACATGCCGGCTGATAACACCACACGACGACCCGGCGGCAACTGAGCGGGCAGCAGCTGATGCAGCGGATCATCGCCGCCGACATCGATGTAATCGGCGCCACTGGCCAAAGCGGCCAGCGCCACCCGGTCGAGCACCTGGTAGCTGGGGCCCGCGCAATTGATCAGCAGGTCGCAGCCGCTGCAAAACGCCGCCAGGCTTTGGGCGTCCCACAGGTCCACTTCACGGATCTCGGCCTGCCCGTTCAACTCGCCGTCGTTAAAACGCTGCCCTTGCCCAGGGTCGCGACCGCCCAGGCGCAAGCGGCAATGACCGACCAGCACCCGCGCAACCTGCCGACCGACATGCCCATAGCCGCCTACAATCCCGACTCTCACGCCGCCACCTGCGCCAGCCGTTCGAACGCGCGGGCCACGGCTTCGACCTGGGGGCTCTGCATGCAGCTGAAGTGGTCGCCCGGCACGTCCACCACCTGCAATTCGCCAAGGCACAGGGCCTGCCAGTATTGGCTCATGTCGCGGTGCATGCCGGGCAGTACCTGGACTTCACCGCACTGGCGGATAAACACCATGTCACCGTCGTAAGGCGTGGCCTGATGCAAGGCGACGGCGGCCAGGCTGTGGCGCAGCACCTGCAGTTGCTCGCGCAGCCAGTCCAGGTCGCTCAGTTGCGAGCCGGCGTGGCGCATCGCGTCTGCAATTGCCTGCAAGCGCTCATCTGCCGACTTGGATGCCAGGGCCCGCAGGCAGGCCAGGGCCGTGGCACAGTCGGGCTCATCCTGCAGCGCCAGCAACGCACCTTGGGGCACGCGGCCCGGAGTTTGGCGCAGCACCTTGGCAATCGCCCGCTCCATCGCCTGTTCATCCACCGGGTAACCCAGGGTGTGCGGGTCGGCCTGCATCACGCGGGCGAACACGTACTCCGCCAGCAGGTCATCCTCGATCATGAACGGCACGCGGTAGCTGCTGATCACTGTCAGTTGCAGCACCTCGATGTCCCTCGCCGCGAGGCATGACGCCAGCTCCGTCGCCAGCAACCCGCCGAGGCAATAACCGACGATGCTCACCTGGCGCCGGCCTTCGGCGTGCAAGGTGTCGGCATAACGCTCGGCCAGTTCACGAATCGCCGTAGCCGGTGCCAGAGCCAGGTAACCCGGTACATCATTGAGCACCAGCCCCTCCAGTGGCGCTTCTTCCCCGAGTGCAGCAAACAGCGCGCGATACGGTGCCAGGGTGCCGCTGCCATCATGGACGAAGATCCGCGCCGGGCCTTGCGCCTCCTCACGAATCCGCACCAGCGGCGACAGGCTCTCGCTGCCCTGCCCCCGCAGGTAATCCGCCAGGGCCGCAACGGTGGGCTGGTTGATCAACTGGCGCAGCAAATCCCCCCAGGGCACGTTACGGGCCTGGGGCAGGCTTTCCCGCAGGCGACCAACCACCTGCGCCACCAGCAATGAATCACCGCCCAACTCAAAGAAGCCCTGTTCACGGCCCACACTGGGCACCCGCAACAGGGTTTGCCAGACCTCTGCGATACTGCGCTCCAGCGCATCCAGCGGTGCAGCCCCGCTGTTGGCCTGTTGCGTGGCCTGGGCCATGCCGAGGTTGGCCAACGCCTGGCGGTCGACTTTGCCGTTGACCGTCAGCGGCATTTCATCCAGTACCCGCCACTCGGTGGGTACCATGTAATCCGGCAGGCGCTGGCCCAGATGCGCGCGCAACGCCTCCGGCTCAAGGGTCTGGCGCTCGGTCTTGAAGCGCGTGATGAACAGGTGCTGGCCGATCTGTGACATCGCATCGTCAGCTGCCGGCATGCACAGCGGCGTCTGCGCGCCGGCTTCCTGCAACAGTTGCTGCCACTGCTCGCGGCGGATGAACGTGGTGTCCTGCTCGGCGCGGAAATCCTCGAACGCGGTCAGGCCCTCCTTGAACTCCATGGACGCCATGATCTGGTAGGTGTCGCGGGTGGCTTCGATAAAGATCAGCCAGCCGCCGGGGGCGAGCATTTCCCGCAGCCGGGCGAGTACCTGGCTGGCATGCCGCGAGTTGTGCAGCACGTTGGCACACAGAATCACATCCAGGGAGTTGGCGGCGATGCCTTGGGCCCAGTGGTCGAGGTTCAGGTCAAACAGCCCGTAGCTGACCCACGGAAACTCGACGAAATGCTCCCGCGCTTCGTTGAGGAAAAACTGCGACAGGTCGGTGAACTGGTAGTCCACCGCCAAGCCGTCCAGGGCCGGAATCAGGTCGGCACTGGTGCCGCCCACGCCTGCGCCGATTTCCAGCAACTGCAGACGCCAGCCCGCCGGTTGCAGTGCGGCGATTTCCTGCACCGCCGCACACACCGCCTGGTTCAGGTACTGGCTGATCAGGTTCTTGCGATAGGCGCCTTCGGCGGTGTCGGTACGGCCTTCGGGAAACAGCAAGTGCAACGGGTCGAGCCGGTCGCTCATCAGGGCAGGCAATTGCTCCTGGCTTTCCCGCAGGTAGCGCAGCACTTCACCGCCCCAGCCCACACTCGGTTCCAGCGCCTCGATGCGCTGCCACAGCTGACGGTATTCAGCACCCGAGACCCGCAGTGACGAATAGGCGCCGGTGCCTGGGTTGCGGTCTACCAGTTGTTCGCGATGCAGCGCTTGCAGCCAGCGGCGGATCAGCCGTTCGTTGCGTGGCGCCACTTCGCACAGGCTCATGATCTGGGCCAGGTCGTGCTCGACGCCCGGTTGATCAAACAGCCCCGGGCGTTGCAGGGCCAGGCCCATGGAGAGCAACGCGGCACGCTCGACGCAATCGGACATCTGCGTAATCAGCGCTTCCGTCAGTTGGCCTTTCACGCCGTTGGCCGCCGCCAAGGCGTTGGGTGCCAACCGGGTCGGCCAAGGCAATGGAGTATCACGCAAAGTCCCGCGCACGCAGGCCTGCAAACGCCGCTCGAACGCGCCCTCGCCCGCAGCGACCACCACGGCCGATTCGACATGAGGATGACTGAGCAAGGCACTTTCGACTTCCGCCAACTCGATGCGATGCCCGCGAACCTTGACCTGGAAATCCTCACGGCCAAGGAACTCAATCAACCCGCTTTCAAGGTAGCGCCCCAGGTCGCCGGTGCGGTACAGCCGCTCGCCGCTGTGGGCATGCTCGATAAAACGCTCGGCGGTTTTCTCCGCGTCCCCCAGGTACCCCATCGCCAACCCCGTGCCGGCGATGAACAGCTCACCGGCAACGCCTTGCGGGCGATCGCGGCCTTGTTCGTCGAGCACCATGAAGCGTTGATTGGCCAGCGGCGCGCCGTAGGGAATGCTGCGCCATTGTGCGTCCACCTCGGTGATTGGATAGGCAATCGACCAGATCGCCGCTTCTGTGGCGCCGCCCAGGCTGATCAGTTGGAGCTCAGGCAACAACGCAGCGATTTCGGCGGGCAGGTTCAGCGGGATCCAGTCGCCGGACAGCAAGGCCAGGCGCAGGCTCTGAGGTGCCGCGGCCGGCACGGCTTGCAGGTAATGGGCAAGCATCTGCAACTGCGCGGGCACCGAGTTCCACAGGGTCACACCGTGCTCGCGGGCGCATTCGGCCCAGTGGGACGGGTCGGCGCGGCGTCCGGCGTCGGGCAACACCAGGGCGCCACCTACGGCCAGCAGGCCGAAGATGTCGTACACCGAGAGGTCGAAGCCCAGGCTGGCCAAGGCGAGTACCCGGTCTTCGGCGCCGATGGCGAAGCGCTGATTGATATCCACCACCGTGTTGAGGGCCGCCTGGTGACTGATCATCACACCCTTCGGAATCCCGGTGGAGCCGGAGGTGTAGATCACGTAGGCAAGTTGTTGCGGTGTCACCTGCGGCGCCGGCAGTTCACGTCCGGCACTGGCTGCGGCCTGATCAACGGGTATGCACTGGGTCACCTGGGCGGGCCAGGCCACGTCCTCGCTCAACCACGACTGGCTGAGCACCCGGCTGACCTCGGCGTTCTCAAGAATCAACGCGCGCCGCGCCATCGGCTGATTAGTGTCCAGCGGCAGGTACGCCGCGCCGGCCCGCAAGATCCCGAGTACACCGACCACCTGGTCGATGCCTTTTTCCATGCATACCGCGACCCGCTCGCCGGGCTGGCAACCGCCATCCAGTAACTGCTCGGCAATCGCCTCGGCACGGGCGGCGAGTTGCGCGTAAGTGAGCTGTCGCGCGCCCTGGATCAGGGCGACACGTTGGGGTTGCGCCCGGGCCTGGCGAAAGAACGGTTCATGCAGCAAGCCTGGGGGAATCGGCTGCGCCGTCTGGTTGATCAACTCCCGCACCAGTCGCTGGGGTGCCGGCAGTTCAAGGCAATCGTCCAGGGTCCAGGCCGAAGGCTCCCGCGCCAAGCGCTTGAGCAGACGTTCGAAGGTGTCGAACATCGCTTCCAGCATTGCCTCATTGAACACGCCCTGGCGAATGTCCCAATTGATGAACAGGCCGTTGTCGCGCTCGCTGACCTGGCAATCAATCAACACTTGCGGGGTCTGGCTGATGCCGTGCACCAGTTCTGCGCCGGGCATAAATGCCCCGCCGCCACTTTCGCCACCGGCGCCCAGGGTGCTGGTGAAGGCATAGGGCATCAAGGCCGCATCACGGCCTTTGCGCCGCGCCAGTTCGCGCAGTACTTCAATGCCGGAACACAGGCGGTGGTCCATGTCTTGCCACAGTCGCTCCTGCAACTGCTGGCTGCGTTCACCAAAGCTGCCGCCTTGCAGGGTCTGGACTTCCAGCAATTCCACCGAGCTGAAATCCCCCACCAGCCGATCGACCTGCGGGTGCAGCGACAGGCGATTGAGCAAGGTCAGGCTCAAGCAGAAATGCCCCTTGCGGCTCCAGCGCCCCAGGGTTTCGGCATAGCAGGAAAGAATCGCCGCCGACGCACCCACGCCGGCCGCCGCTGCATTCAGGCGCAGGGCGTTGAAATCCCGGGCCTCCAGGTTCAGGGCGCGGCGCTCGAAACGCGGTCCGCTGGGAGCGCCCTGCATGGGCAATTCCGGAGCACCGGGCAGGCTGTCGACCCGCGCCCACCAGTACTGGCGGTCACGCTGGTAACGCGGCTGTTCCCGCAACCGGCGCTCGCCCAGTACGTAGTCGCGAAAACTGATGGGCGCCGCCGGCGGCAAGGCTTCGCCACGATAGACCTGCTGCAACTCGGCCAACAGCATGCGCACGCTCTGGTAGTCGCACACCAGCAGATCCACTGAGAGATGCAGGCGCGCATGTTCACGGCCCTGGCTGACGCACAACTCGATCAGCGGCCACTGCTGGGGCGACGCCAGGCGAATTTCCATGCGTTCGCGCAGAGCGGCCAGTGCACGGCCGTCGTCTTCGCGCAGGTCATGCCGGGCGATCAGGTAATGCGGCACCTGGGGCAGGATTTGTTGGTAGCCGTCTTCCAGCACCACCGCCCGCAGCATGTCGTGACGCGCAATCAGATGGTTCCATGCCTGCTCCAGGCGCGCCGGGTCCAGTTCCCTGAGTTCAAATTCCAGGTAACCGTGGCACGCCACCCCGCCGTAGCTGAATGCCTGGGTGCGGCCCATCAGGTAAGCGGCCTGCACGTCGGTCAGCGGAAACGGTTCGCTGCGGGCAGCCAGGTCGGCCGAGACGGTGGGCATCACCGGTTCCATCAATTGCTGCAACAACGCGTCCTTGTGTTCGCGCAATTGTTGCAGGCGGCCTTCATCCATCACCCCGGCGGGCGCCCGGTAGCGCAGGCGGCCCTGCTCTTCCCAGAGTTCCACACCCAGTGCTTCGAGGTCCTGTTGCAGTTGCTGCAGTGTCATAGCGCACCCTCCACCATTGCGTTCCGGTTGACGTGGTCCTGTTCTCGTCGGGCGACAAGCCATTGGGCCTGGCGGGCGACGGTGGCCGCGTTGAAAAAGTCCTTCAGCGACAGTTCGACGTCGAACTGTCGGGCGATACGTTCGATCAGGCGAGCGGCCAACAGACTGTTGCCGCCGAGGGCGAAAAAGCCCTGGTTGCGTCCCACCAGGGGAATGTCGAGCAATTCGCGCCAGAGCCCGGCCAACAGTTGTTCGGCTTCGCCTTGAGGCGCGTCTTCATGCTCGGGTCTGGCGCCCTGGCGTTGCTCCTGCACCAGCCACAGCAGTGCGGCGCGGTCGACCTTGCCGTTGGCGCTCAGGGGCAGTTCGGTGAGGTTCAGCCAGTGGTCCGGCAACATGTGTTCCGGCAACCATTGGCAGAGCCACTGGCGCATGGCTTCGGCATCCGGCAGCGCGTCGCCCATCAGGGTTGCTGCCAACTGCGGGTTGGCCCCGGGCAACACCAGGGTGACGGCACGACTGACGGCCGGATGGCGTTCCAGGGCCACGTCGATCTCACTGAGTTCGATGCGGAAGCCACGGACCTTGACCTGCTGGTCCATACGCCCGAGAAATTCGAGGCTGCCGTCGGGCCAATAACGGCCCTGATCGCCGGTGCGGTACCAGCGTTGCCCGGCGTGCTCGACGAAGCGTTGGGCGCTGAGATGCGGCAGGCCACGATAGCCCTGGGCAACCCCGGCGCCGCCGATCCACAACTCCCCCGCCACCCAGTCCGGGCAATCGCGGCCCTGGCTGTCGACGACTCGAAAGCTTTGGTTATCCAGGGGTTTGCCGTAGGGAATCGAGAGCCAGTGAGCCGGCACTTCGTCGACGTCCTGGACGTTGGACCAGATGGCCGCTTCAGTGGCGCCGCCGAGAGCGGCGAACCGGGCGCTTTCGCCGGCTGCCAATCGCAGGCGGCGTGGCAGGTCCAGCCCGACCCAGTCACCCGAGACCATCGCCAGGCGTAATCCGCTCAGGGCATTCGGCTCGCGGGCCTTGAGGGTCAGCATGTCGAGCAACGCCGGTACCGAGTTCCACAGGGTCACGCGCTGCTGGCGGATCAGCCGCAACCATTCGGACGGCTCCTTGCGCCGCGCATCCGCTGGCAGCACCACGGCGCCACCGACACTCAGCAGGCCAAACAGGTCGTACACCGACAGGTCGAAATCGAGGGCGGAAACCCCGAGCACACGGTCATCCGCGCCCACCTGATAACGCCGGTTGATCGCGGCGACGGTGTTCAGCGCCGCCTGGTGGGAAACCTCGACGCCCTTGGGTTCGCCGGTAGTGCCAGAGGTAAAAATCACATAGGCCAGTGCGTCCGGCGCCACCTCGATCGGTTGTTTCAGGGCCCTGGCCGAACGCGCCTGGGCCAGGTCCACCACTTGCAAGTCCGCCAGCCATACACCGCGATCACGGTGGGCCGTATCGGTGATCACCACCTTGGCTCCGGCGCGTTGATAGATCATGTCGCGACGGGCTGCCGGCTGTTCGATACCCACCGGCACATACACCGCGCCCGCCGCCAATATGCCGAGCACCGCAACGATTTGCGCCTGGCCTTTGGGCAAGGTGATCGCCACCGTATCACCCGGTTCAATCCCCCACTGGCGCAGGGCACCTGCCACTTGCAGGGCCTGGGCCGCCAGCTCGGCGTAACTCAACTCAGCGTCCTCGGTGATCAATGCCACCCGCTGCGGGTGCACCTGCGCCTGTTGGAAAAAGCCATCGTGCAGCAAGCCTTTGTCATAGGCCCAGGGCGTGTGGTTGACCGCTGCACGGACCTCTTGCTGGCCTTGGGGCAACGGCAGCGGCGCGGGTTGGCGCCAGTCACCGGTACACAGCCACGCCAGCAGGTCGCCATAGGCGGTGAACATTTCGTCCAGCAGGCCTTCGGGGAACAGCGCATCTACCCCGTCCCAGTTGAGCAACAGGCCATCGGGCAGCGGATAGCTCTGGTGGTCAAGCCACACTTGGGGCGTTTGCGACAAGGCCCAGCCCGGTTCGCCCAGGTGCTGCCGGCAAGTGGCGTCGACAAACGCTTCGCCAAGGTTGCAGGCAAACACTACGGGGGCGCCGCCTTGCCGGGTGCGGGACAACTCACGCAGCACTTCCACACCAGGCCAGGCGCTGTGGGCGATGTCGCGGTGCAGTTGGCGTTGCAGGGCTTGCGCCTGCTGCGCGAAAGAACCCGCCTGGCGCTGGTCGATCTCCAGCAGCACCAGGTTGGAAAAATCCGCCAGCAGATGCGGGACGCAGGGGTGCAGCTCCTGGCGGTTGAACAGCGGCACGTTCAACAGGAAATGCTGGCTGGCGCTCCAGCGGCCCAGCACTTGGGTATAGGCGCAGCACAGCACGCTGGCCAGGGTCAGGCCGTGTTGGCGGGCCTGGTCTTCCAGGGCTCGCAACTGCGCGCGGCCGAGGCGCATCGCCAGGCGACGAAAACGCGGCGGGCCGAGGGATTGCGGCTCGTGTGCCAAGGGGAGTTGCGGGCCGTCGGGCAGGTCATCCAGACGTTGCAGCCAGTAGTCCCGCGCGCCGGCATCGCTGGTTCGGGTGGCGCCCAGGTAGTGGGCAAAATCCCATTCCAGACGTGGCAGCTGCGCCTCTTGCCCGCTGTAGATCAGCGCCAGATCCCGCAGCAGTACGCTGATACTCAGGACGTCCGCCACCAGCAAATCGATGTTCAGGTGCACCCGGCTGCGGCCGTCGGGCAAGCGGCTGAGTTGCACATCAAACACCTCGCCCTGGCGCACATCCAGGCAGCGGTGGGCCAGGCGCTCACGCAAGGCCAACTCATCCGGCCGTTCATGCACGGTCAACCCAGGCCACGGGCTGGTCGGCAGCACGCGCTGGCAAGTGGCGTTCGGGAAACAGGCGCGCAGCATGGGATGGCGGTGAGTCAGGCGCATCACCGCGCTTTCCAGGCGTTGAGCGTCGACCTGATACCCGTCCAGCTCCTGATACAGGTGACAGCCAACGCCCCCCAGCGGCATGGCCGGGTCGCGACCAAACCAATAAGCCTGCTGCAACGGTGTGAGGGCGAAATCGTTGTCGGCGGCGACGGGCTTGAGGTGCGTCGCCTGCCCGCGACGGCGGTCGATCAGCAACCACCAGGCCTCAAGGGTCGGCTGCTCAATCAGTTCGGCAAAGCTCACCTGCACACCTTCGCGGGCGAGCAAGGCCGGCAGGCGCATCATGCTCACCGAGTCCAGGCCCTGCTCGATCAGCGAGGCATCGGGCTCCAGGTCCTGGGGGGCATAGTCGAGCAACTGCGCGACACCGGCGCACAGCGCCTCGGGGCTGTGTGCGAGGCCGCCGGGTGCAGGATGAACGCATGCCAGTGATGGGTTATCGGTCATGGGGGACGGTCCTTTGGGGAACGGTAGGGTCTGGGCGCAAGCGCCAGCGATTGATCGCTTCGCGCTCGTGGAACAACTCGCGGTAACGGCCGGGCGTGGCCATCAACGCGTCATGGCGGCCGACCTGGGCCAACTGGCCGTGGTCGAGCAGCAGAATCTGGTCGGCATGGGGCGCCAAGGTCGGTTTGTGGGTGACCAGCACCACCGTGTGCCGGCGGGCCAGTTGCAACAGGGTCCGATTGACCCGCGCCTCGCTGATGGCATCGAGGGCGGCGGTCGGCTCGTCCAGCAGGATCAGCGACGCGTCCTTGAGCAACACCCGCGACAACGCCAGGCATTGGCGCTCGCCGCCGGACAGGCTGACGCCCTGCTCGCCCAGCACGGTGTGCCAGCCCTGGGGCAGGCGCTCGGCGAGGCGGTCGAGGCCGGTGGCGCGGGCGGCGTGCTGCCATTGCTCTTCGCTGGCGTCGGGGCGGCCCAGCAGCAGGTTGTCCAGCAGGCTGCCCGGCAACAGCGGGCTGTCCTGGAACATCAAGGCGACCTGGGTATCTCGGGCCAGGGCCGACAGTTGCCGCAGGTCGACACCGCCGAGGTGAATCGCGCCACTGCTTACATCGCTGAAGCGCGCCAGCAGGCGCAACAGGCTGGACTTGCCGGAGCCGGACGCCCCCACCACCAGGTTCAGCGAACGCTCCTGCAACGTGAAGTCGATGCCTTGCAAGATCGCCTGGCCCTGGCGGACCAGTCCTACGTCCCGCACTTGCACGTCGTAACCCAGGGCAGGTTGGGGTTCGAGAGGCTCAGGCAACCCCGGCATCTGCAGCAGGTGGCGCAGGCGATTCAAGCCGTGGCGGGTCTGGCGCAACGTGGTACCGAGGTTGACCAGCGCGCCCATTGGCTCCACCAGGCAGGTGGCGAGAATCGCCAGCGCCAGGAACTTCGCCGCATCGAGGGTGCCACCCAACACGGCATACAGGCCGCATAACAGGATGGCGCTGTAGCCGGCCTGCAACACCACCGCCAAACCCAGCGCGGCGGGAAAAGTGCGCCAGTGGGCGTGACGCTGTGCCTGTTGCTGCTGGGCCAGGGCCTCGGTGAGCAGGTCGAAACCTTGCTCGGTGCGCCCGCTGGAGCGCAGCAACGGTTGCTGGCGCAGAAACTCCATCACCCGGGCCGCCGCTTCATTGGCTGCGGCTTCGCTCAGTGCTTCAGCTTGCCCGCCCCAGCGCACGCCCCAGTGGTACACCAGCACCAGCAACGGCAACGCGGCCAGTGCCGCCAACGCCATGGAGCGGTCGTAGAAAAACAGCGCCAGCAGGAGTGCCAAAGGCGTCAACAGCGCATTGGCCATTGGCTGCAAAAGGTGCGCCGGGGTGCTCATGATTTGCAGCACGGTGTGAGTCACCAGGCGATTCAGTTCAGCGCTGCGCCGCTCCACAAACCATTCCAGCGGCAGTTGCACCAGCTTGTCACCAATGCGTCGGTTCAACGCCTGGGCTGCTTCGGCACCGGCGCGATAGCCCGCCAGCTGGGCATACCGGCGCAGCCAGAGGCACAACAAGGCCATGCCGGTGAAACCGATGGCCCAGGCCCAAGGCGTGGTGTTGCCGAACCACTGGGCAAAGGCCATCGGCAACAACGCCAACGCTGCGCCCTGGGCCAACGCACTCAACGCCATCGCCATCAGCGCACGCCGCAACAAGCCGGCTTCACGGGGTTGCAGGCTGCGTAACAGCGCGCGAATCATGCCCGTGCCCTCTTCAGTGCGGCCGCCGAAAACTGCTCAGCGGCCCACAGCCCGGCGTAAGTGCCCTGCTGGTCCAGCAAGCCGTGATGCGTACCGCGCTCGACAATCCGCCCGCCTTGCAGCACGACGATCTGGTCGGCGTCCTGGATGCTGCTCAAGCGGTGGGCGATTACCAGCACCGTGCGGGCACGGGCCAGGCGAGACAGCGCCTGCTGGATCGCGGCTTCGGATTCAGGATCACTGGCGGCGGTGGCTTCATCGAGAATCAGGATCGGCGCTTCACTGAGCATCGCCCGGGCAATGCCCAGGCGTTGCACTTCACCGCCGGACAGTTGCACGCCGGCTCCGAGGACGGTGTGATACCCCTGGGGCAGCGCGAGGATGCGCTGGTGAATCTGCGCGGCCCGGGCGGCGGCTTCCACCTCGATTTGCGTGGCGTCGGGGCGCGCCAGGCGCAGGTTGTCGAGGACGCTGGTGCGCAGCAGGCGCACATCCTGGAACACAAAGGCGACCTGGCGATACAAGGTGGCGCTGTGCATGTCCCGCAGGTCGACGTCGCCGATGCGGATCGCCCCGGCACTCACATCGGCAAAGCGCGCAAGCAAAGTGGCCAGGGTGGATTTGCCGGCGCCCGAGTCGCCCACCAATGCGGTCAGCGTGCCGGGCGGTAGATCCAGGTCAATGTCATGCAGCACCTGCGTGCCGTCGGGGTAGCGAAAGTCCACGCCTTCAAAGCTCACCTGGCGGCCCTTGGGCTCGCGGGATTCGCGAGGTTGCGTCAACGTCGCGCTGTTGAGCACGGTGGCGATACGGCTGGCGGCCATGCGGCCCTGCACCAGTGCATCCGCACCATGCCCGACGGCCGCGACCGGCGCTGCCAGGGCCGGCCCCAGCAGCAGGAACGGCAGCAGTTGCACCGGCATCAGCCAACCGCCAGCCACCAGCGACGCACCGCCCAACAGCACCAGGGCCAGCACCAGCAACGGCGAAAGCAGCACCTCGACACTCGCCCCAAGCCCGGCCCAGCGTTGGGCCCAGCAGGAAAAGAAACTGGCGAAACGTTCCACCGCACCGAAGAACTTTGACTGCACCCGATCGGCCCGGCCGAATGACTTGACCATGGCGATGCTCTGCACAAACTGCTGGGTGGCCAGGGACAGGTTGCCCAGCGCGGCGCCCAGTGCCTTCTGGTCATCCCGATAAGCCTGGGAGCGCAAGGCTCGCAGTCGCCACAGCGCCAGCGCTGGAGGCAGCAGCACCACAACGGTCATCGGCACACTTACCGTCAGCAGGTACAACAGGCACGCCAGGGGCGCCACCAATGCGGCGGCGAGGTTGTTTGGCAAGTGCGCCACCAGTTGATGCAGCGCACCTACGTCGTCGAGCAAAACACGGTCGACTTTTTGCCCACCACGGGCGCTGAACCAAGCCAGCGGAACCCGCGCCAAATGCGCGGCCAGCCGTTGGCGAACCTGGCGTTGCAGGTCGCTGTCGGCCAGGTGGGTCATCTGCAAGGCGGCAGCCAGCCCGAGCATGCGCAACAGCAAAGCGCCCGCACCGGCCAACAACCACCAGAACCCATCGTGCAGATCGAGTTTTCCGTCCAGCAACGACGGCGCCAACTCCGCCACCGCGATCAACGGCAGCAGGCCGATCAGGGTCGCCAGGGCTTGCAGCAGCATGGCGCAGATCAACCGGCCACGTACAGGCGCGAGCAGTTCACGCAGCGAGTCTTGATCAGCCACGGTCGGCGCTTCCCTCAGGTTGTTTTGCCCCGAAATACAGCTGCTGGATAGCCTCCCGCAGGTGCTTGCGGCTGACCTTGCCCACGCCGGTTTGCGGGAAACCGGGGATAAATTCGAAGCGGTCCGGCAGCTTGAAGGCCGCCAACCCTTGCTCACGCAGATGGCGCAGCAGTTCCGGCGGGCGCGGTGCCGTGCCACGGGGAATCACGAAGGCGCAGGTGCGTTCGCCGAGGTAGGCGTCCGGCATCGCCACCAAGGCCACATCGGCGACGGCAGGATGGCTGAGCAGGAGGTTTTCGACTTCTTCGGCGGCGATCTTTTCGCCGCCACGGTTGATCACGTCCTTGTCGCGACCTTCGACCATCAGGTAGCCGTCGTCGGTGAGCATTACCCGGTCGCCGGTGCGGTAGAAACCGTCAGTGGTAAACGCCTGGGCGTTGTGCGCAGGGTGGCGGTAGTAACCGCGAATCGTGTACGGACCACGGGTCAGCAATTGGCCGACCTGGCCCTGTATCACGTCCTGTTCGTTGTCGTCCACCACCCGGATTTCGTCGCCCGGGGACATGGGTTTGCCCTGGGTGTGCAGGACTCGTTGCGGTGGGTCGTTGGGGTCGGTATAGCAAATCAGCCCCTCGGCCATGCCGAACACTTGCTGCAAGCGGCAGCCGAGGGTGGGTTCCACGCGGCGGGCAGCCTCGAAGCTCAGTTTGGCGCCGCCGACTTGCAGCAGTTGCAATCCTGGCAGGCCCTGCCCGCGCGCCTGGGCGGCATCCAGCCAGACCAGCACCAGTGGCGGCACCAGCGCGGTATGGGTCACGCGTTCATGCTCGATCAGGGCGAAGCAGGTTTCGGCGCTTGGCGAGCCGCTCAGCACCACACGGCCGCCCATCAGCAAGGTGCCCATGAACCCCGGGCAGCACATGGGAAAGTTATGGGCCATGGGCAGCGCGGCGAGGTACACCGTGGCGTCGGTCAGGCCGCAACGTTCGGCGCTGGTCCGCACGTTGTAGAGGTATTCATTGTGGCGACGCGGGATCAGTTTCGGCACGCCGGTGGAGCCACCGGACAACTGGAAACACGCGACGGCATCCGCGGGCGGCGCAGAAAAGGTTGGCTGCGGGTCGTCCAGATAAAGGTCTTCGAGCGCGATGAATTCTTCAGCCTCACCGGCCACGATCACCCACGCAAGGTCGCCATGGGCCGCCTTCAAGCCACGGGCCATGCCCCGATAATCAAAACCTGCCGTGACGTCAGCGCAGAGGTATGCCCTGGCCTGGGCAAACTCGCAGAAGCGGCCGATTTCCAGATGACGATGGGCCGGTAACGCAAAGATTGGCCGTACGCCGAGGCGATACAGGGCGAAGCACACTTCGACAAAACCCACGCAGTTCGGCAGTTGCACCACCACGTTGTCCCCTGCCACCAACCCCAGCCGGGAGAACCCGCCGGCCAGTTGATCGACCCGTTGATCCAGTTGGCGATAGCTCACCCGCAGCGTTCCATCGGTGATCGCTTCACGCTCGCCAAAGGTGCGGGCGGCGTTGCGCAGCAGGTCGCCAAAGGTCTCGTCGCGCCAATAGCCTGCGTCGCGATAGCGTTGGGCAAACGCTTCGGGCCAATCGGGGCAGTCGTCAATGATAGTCATGGGGTCTCCAGAGTTTTTTTCGGCAATAAGGGGCCGATGCCGTGAACAAAAGGCCTGCGGGGCAAGGGTGAAAAGGGCTAGGGAGAATGGGTCATTGAGCGGTTCATCCATGAGTCGCCAAGGGCTGCGGAAATGAGAGTGATTATTAATAGGCAAAAGCCGCAGCACGGCAACCGGCAGGACATTCGTTTGCGCGGCTTTTTCTTTTGATTGCGCTACAGCGTGAGTTTCTGCGGCCTGCAGCGATGAGGCGTGGTCCGGGCTTTCGGCTAAAGGATAATCATTCTTAATTACAGGTAAGAAATTTCCTGCTAGCGTATGCCCCTCTTTTCCGGTTCACAGGGAGTCCGCCATGCTCAGCCCACACGCTGCGCCGCTACCGACCCAAAGGGATTTCACCCTCAATTTTCCCAACACTTTGAACACGGGTGCCGCCACCGTCGTGCCGGAAATCACCCTGTCCGCCGGGACTGTGTTGATGGACAGCCAGATGTGGATGCAAGAGCCGCTGTGGCAAGGTTTGAAGATCATCCTGGTGCTCAGCGGCCAGCTCAATTGCCGGGTCGAAGGCCAGCAGGAAGTGGAGATTCGCGGGCCGACCCTGTGCGCCGTGGCCAACCAGGGTGAACATTGTGGCGATCACCTGTTCGCCAGTGGTGTGCCGGTGCGCTACACCACCGTGCAGCTGGATTTCCCGTCGATCCGCAGCGTCGGCCTTGAGCCTGAGCGCCTGCTGGATAAACGCGGCGGCGGGCCGATGATGTTCTGCCAGCCCGCGAGCAAACCGTTGCTCGCCCTTGCCCAACAAATTTTCACCTGCCCGTTGCAGGGCCCTGCCCGCTCCTTCTATCTGGGCGGCAAGGCCCTGGAGCTGACAGCGCTGGGGGTGGAGGGAATTCTCGCGCAAACCGAGTCGCGCCCGGTGCAGGACGCCCATTGCAACTCAGCGGACATCGAACGCATTCATGCCGCCCGCGACCTGTTGCTCGGTTCGTTGCAGGCTTCGCCGTCATTGGCCGAGCTGTCTCGCGCAGTCGGCCTCAACCCGCGCAAATTGACCGCGGGCTTTCGTCAGGTATTCGGCACCAGTGTCTATGTGTACTTGCAGGAACAGCGCCTGGCCGAAGCCTATCGCCTGCTCGCCAGCGGTGAGACCAATGTGTCCAGCGCCGCGTACCGCGTGGGTTACAGCCCGGCGCATTTCTCCACGGCGTTTCGCAAGCGTTTCGGGGTTTCGCCCAAGGCGTTGCGCTGACGGGTTGTGAAAGTTCCGCCCTGCCCCGCAAACGAAAGAAATGATCGCTCGACCCAAAGCAATAGCCCTGCGTCACAACGCCTGGATGAGATACGTTTGCATTCGCATTGAACACCTCATCATGGAGTGAAGCATGGGCACCCGCGTTCTGTACCGAGACACCCCAGGTTTGCCAATCGATACCGCAGTCCCGCACTTGAAAACCAGTCGCAAGCCCTTGGCAACCCTGATCCATGGCGTTGCCCTGGGCCTGTCGCTGACCCAGATGAACCTTGTGCAGGCCGCCGAGGCGGACACCGATCACGCCCTGGTGCTCGACAGCAGCGTGGTCACCGGGACCCAAGCCGACAGCCCCACCGGACAACAGGCCGGCTACGTGGCCAAGCGTAGCCTCAGCGGGACCAAGACCGACACCGCGCTCAATGAAATCCCCCAGTCGATCTCCGTAGTGACCCGCGACCAGATGGACGCGCAGCAAGTGCAATCGGTGAGCGAAGCGTTGCGCTACACGGCCGGCGTGCAGGCCAACACTACCGCCGCCAGCCAGCGCTTCGACAACCTCTCGATTCGCGGCTTCGACGTGACCAGCACCGGCATGTTGCGCGACGGCTTACGTGGCACCACCACCCAGGCCTGGCCAAAAGCCGAAGCCTATGGCCTGGAACGCATCGACGTGCTCAAGGGCCCGGCCTCGGTGTTGTTCGGCCAGAACGCACCGGGCGGTGTGGTCAACCAGATCAGCAAGCGGCCACTGGACCAGTCGTTCCATGAAGTGCAGCTCCAGGGCGGCAGTTTCGACCGCGCCCAGGGCCAGTTCGACTTCAGCGGGCCACTGGATGACCAGAGGCAATTCCTCTATCGGCTGGTGGGCCTGGAGCGCAGCAGCGGCACCCAGTTCGATCACATCAAGGACGACAAAACCTTCATCGCGCCGTCGTTTACCTGGCGGCCGAACGACGACACCAGCCTGACCGTACTGGCCGATTACTCGGAGGATGAATTCGGCGCGCCCCGGGTGTTCCTGCCGACGGTGGGCACGCTCAAGCCGAACCCGAATGGCAAGGTCAAACACAACGTCTTTCTCGACGAACCCGGCCTGGACAACGGCCGCACGCAATACTCGCTGGGCTACCTGTTGGAGCACCGGATCAACGATGTGTGGAGCCTGAATTCCAGCGCACGTTATGGCCACGTCAACCTGCTGACCAACACCGCCAGCGGCATGTCCCTGGCGCCGGACCTGCGCACCTTGAACCGGTCGGCCTACCGCTTCCGCATCGTCGGCGACGTGTACTCCCTGGACAACAATGCCCAGGCCCGCTGGAACCTTGGCGAGGTGCAGATGGTGTCGCTGCTGGGGGTCGATTACCGGCGCACCCGTGAAGACTATTACCTCAACGGCGGCGCGGCATCGTCGATCGACATCTACAACCCGGTGCACGGGGGTGTGTTCGCGCCGAACACCCCGTTCGCCAGCACCTTGCAGCGCGCCGACCAGACCGGGCTCTACGCCCAGCAGCAGATGACGTTCAACGACCGTTGGGTACTGACCGTCGGCGGTCGCCAGGATCATTCGAGTGCGCGCACCGACAACCGCCTGACCGACACCGGGCAGAAGCAGGACGACAACAAGTTCACCTACCGTGCAGGCCTCGTTTACCTGGCCGACAACGGCCTGTCGCCGTACATCAGCTACGCCACCTCGTTCGACCCGGTGCTCGGCACTGATTTCTACGGCACCAGCTTCAAACCGAGCACCGCCAAGCAGTCGGAAGTCGGCATCAAGTACCAGCCGCCCGGGATCGACAGCTACATCACCCTGTCGCTGTTCGACCTGACCCAGCAGAACGTCAAGACCACCGACCCGAGCAACCCGCTGAACAGCGTGCAGACCGGTGAGGTCAACGTGCGCGGCGTGGAGCTGGAAGGCAAGGCCAGCCTCGCCAAGGGCCTGGACCTGCTGGCAACCCTGACCTACAACGACGCCGAAGTCAGCAAGAGCAACAACCCGCTGGAAAAAGGCAACCGCCCCACCGACACCCCGGAAAAAATGGCGTCGTTGTGGGCTGACTACACCCTGCCCTTTGGCCCGCTCACCGGGCTCGGATTTGGCGTCGGCGTACGCTATATCGGTTCCACCGAGGCCGATGCTGCCAACACTGTGAGCGTGCCCTCCTACACCTTGCTCGACGCGGCGGTGCACTACGATTTCGACAAGCTGATCCCGGCGGCCAAGGGCCTGCGCCTGGCGGTGAATGCCACCAACCTGACCGACAAGCACTATTACGAAGGCTGCTCCCTCTCCAGCTGCAGTGCCGGGTATGACCGCAGTGTCATCGCCAGCCTGCGCTATCGCTGGTAACTGCCATGCGTGGGTGGTGGCTTCGTGTGCATCGATGGCTGGCGCTGAGCGTCGGCCTGCTGCTGGCGCTGATTGGCTTGAGCGGTGCGCTGCTGGAACTCAAGGGGCCGATCCTGCGCTGGGAGGTCGGCAGCCAGGCCTTGGACCTGGCTCCGGTTGAACACGGCGCACTGCTGGATGACGCGCAGTGGATCAGCGCGGCACTGGGTGCCTACCCGCAATTTCAGAAAGTCTTTGGCGCCGCAAAACCGCGCCAGGGTTTCCTGGAATCGGACAACGCGATCGTCTTCGGAGCCCTGGAGGATCGGCCCGGCATCGGCATTGCGATGATCGATCCCTACAGTGCCGAGCCACGGGCATTTTTTGTGTTCGATGACCTGTGGCTGGCGAAGCTGGTGGCGCTGCACCGGGCACTGCTGTTGCCGCCGCCCATTGGCGCCGTCGCCCTGTTTGCCTGTGGCCTGGTGCTGCTGGGCTCGGTGGGCAGCGGCCTGTACCTGTGGTGGCCGGGGCGGCGCAGCTGGTGGAAAGCCGCCAGCTTGCGCCCGGGCAGCCAGGGCCTGCGCCGCCTGCGGGAATGGCACAACGTCGCAGCCGCCTGGCTGTGCCTGCCGTTGGCGGTGATTGCCGGCAGCGGCGCCTGGCTGGCCCGGCCCGACTGGTTCTTCGCCAACCCCGCCGCGATCAAACCGCTGTTCTCCGCCGCCCACGGCCACCTGTTGCTCGGGTTGCCCGGCGCGGCCCTGGCCTTTCTTTGCGGCCTGGCATTGCCGCTGCTCTATCTCACCGGGCTGTTGTTGTGGTGGCGCAAACGCGTCCGCCACGTGCGCCCAACTGTTCAAGGAAATTGTTCATGAAACACCCTCTGTTGTTGCAACGCGGCCTGCTGCTCGGTCTTGGCCTGTTAATGAGCGGCCTGGCCTGCGCCCACACCGTCACCGACCTGGCGGGGCGCAAGGTCGACGTACCGGACAAGGTCTCGCATATCCTGCTGGGTGAAGGCCGGATGATCTACTCGCTGTCGCTCCTTGAAGGCAAGAACCCGTTTACCCGCATCGCCGGCTGGCAAGGGGATTTTCGCGGCCTGGACGTGCAGGGTTACGCCGCGTTCCAGAAGCACTTTCCCGAAGCCGACAACGTACCGTTGGTAGGCGGCACCTCCGCCGAAACCTTCAGTGTGGAAAAGGCCCTGGCGGTACACCCGGACCTGGCGATCATGGCCTTGAGCGGCGGCCATGGCCCGAGCCCCGACAGCGAGGCGGTCAAGCAGCTGGAAGCGGCCGGCGTGGCGGTGATTTTCGTCGACTTCAGCGACCATCCGCTGAGCAACACGGTGCCGAGCATGCGCCTGCTGGGCAAGGCTCTGGACCGTAATCAACAAGCCGAGGACTACATCGCGTTTTACCAGGCCTCGCTGGCCAAGGTCACCGATACCCTGGCCAAGGCCGGGACGGTAAAACGGCCGAAGATCTTCATCGACATGCTCGCCGGCCTGCAGGATTGCTGTGGTTCGCCGGGCACCGGCAACTTCGGGGAAATGATCAAGCTCGCGGGTGGCCGGAACATCGCCGACGGGCGCATTCCCGGCCCGATCGGCACATTGAACGTCGAATACATTCTGTCCAGCGATCCGGATGTGTACGTCGCCACCGGCGTATTCGGCCACGGCCAGGGCGGTGTGACCCTCGGCTATTCGGCCACGCCGCAGCAGGCCAACGACAGCCTCAAGCAAGTGTCCCAGCGCGCGCCGCTGAATGAACTGCGGGCGGTACGTGAAGGCAACGTGCATGGCCTCTGGCATATTTTCTATGACTCGCCGGAACACTTGATCGCAGTGCAGGCCCTGGCCAAGTGGCTGCATCCTGAGTTGTTCGCCGACCTGGATCCGGAACAGACCCGAGCCGAATTGTACCGGCGCTTTATGCCAATTCCGGCCAGCGGCGTATTCACCACGAGCCTTGTGCCGTGACGCAGGTGCAAGCCTGTGCGAGCGCCGATGGCGCAGGTGAGCGCTATCGCCACCGCCATGGACGACGGGTATTGCTGTTGTCGGCGCTGGCGTTGGCATTGGTGGTTTCCCTGGCGGTGGACATCACCACCGGGCCTTCCGGCATGAGCCTGACGCGCCTGTTGCAAGTGCTGTGGGACCCGGCTTCGATGCCGCGGGTGGAGGCGGTGATCGTATGGAATGTGCGCCTGCCTTACGCGTTGATGGCGGTACTGGTGGGCGCGGCACTGGCCCTGGCCGGCGCCGAAATGCAGACGGTGCTGGATAACCCGCTGGCCAGCCCGTTCACCCTCGGCGTTTCCGCCGCCGCCGCCTTCGGTGCAGCCCTGGCCATTGTGCTCGGGATGGGCATTCCTGGCGTGCCGGCGCAGTACCTGATTTCGGCCAACGCCTTTCTGTTCGCACTGGCATCGGTGGCATTGCTGTATCTGTTGGCACGCTGGCGTGGGTTTGGTGTGGAGAGCCTGGTGCTGTTCGGGATTGCCCTGGTGTTTGCGTTCAATGCGCTGGTGGCACTGCTGCAGTTTGTGGCGAGCCAGGACAGCCTTCAGCAACTGGTGTTCTGGACCCTGGGCAGCCTGGCCCGGGCGTCCTGGGAAAAGCTCGCGATCCTCGCTGCGGCGTTGCTGCTGTGCCTGCCGTTTTCCCTGCGTCAGAGTTGGGCGTTGACTGCCCTGACCCTGGGCGAGGAACGCGCCCGCAGTTTCGGGATTGATGTCGGCCGCCTGCGGGTGCTGTCGTTGCTGCGCATCAGCCTGCTGTCGGCGCTGGCGGTTTCGTTTGTCGGCACTATCGGTTTTATCGGGCTGATTGCTCCGCATATCGCGCGGCTGTTGGTGGGTGAAGATCACCGCTTGTTCCTGCCAGCGAGCGTGCTCAGCGGTGGCTTGATCCTGTCGATGGCGTCGATTGCCAGCAAGGCATTGATGCCCGGCGTGTTGATTCCGGTGGGGATTGTCACCGCACTGGTGGGAATTCCGTTTTTCATGGCGATTGTGATGCGTAACCGCCGAGGTGCTCTGTGACCGGATTAAGCACACAAGCATTGAGCATGCACTACGGCAGTCGCAGCGTGCTGCAGGACATTCATCTGCCGGCGTTGCTGCCCGGCACCATCACCGCGCTGATCGGCCCCAACGCTGCCGGCAAGTCGACCTTGTTGCGTGGCATCGCCGGACTGCACAAGGCGCACGGCCAGATCTGGCTGGAGGGTGTCGATCTCAATCGCCTGCCGCAAGTCGAGCGCGCGCAACAAGTGGTGTACCTGCCTCAGAGCCTGCCGGAGCGTACGCGCCTGTGCGCCTTCGAAGCGGTACTGAGTGCGGCCATGGCCGGCCATCGCGGCGCGGGTTTTGCGCCTGGGCGGCCGAGCCCGACGGTGCTCAAGGGCGTGGAAAAAATCCTCGCCGACCTCGACCTGACCGCCCTCGCCGACCGCCCGATCGATGCACTTTCCGGTGGCCAGCGCCAACTGGTGGGCCTGGCCCAGGCCCTGGTGCGCCAGCCTCGGGTGTTGCTGCTGGACGAACCCACCAGCGCCCTGGACCTGTATCACCAGTGCCAGGTGGTGGAAGCCATCACCCAGGCCACCCGCGAACGCAACCTGATCACCCTGGTGGTGGTGCACGACATCAACCTCGCCCTGGGCTTCAGTGATCAGGTGGTGGTGTTGCACAACGGTCAGTTGGCCGCTGCCGGGCCACCGCAAGTGGTGATCAATCAGGCGTTGCTGAAAAACGTCTATGGTGTGAGTGGCCGCCTGGAACAGGTGCATGGCCGCCCGCTGGTGATGGTGGATGCACGACTGCCCTTTTCTCCTGCCCTTGGATAACCGATGAACAGCTCCCAAGACGCTGCACTCGCGACTTTGCACACTGACCGCCCATTCAACCTGAGGCCGCTGCTGTTGGCCAACATGGCCTGCACCATGGCGATGATGGCATTTGTCTCGCTGATTGGCCCGATCGCTCGGGTGCTTGGCCTGGCCACCTGGCAGGCAGGTGCGGCGGTCACCGTGTCCGGGGTGATCTGGATGCTTCTGGCTCGTCCATGGGGCCAGGCCAGTGACCGACTGGGCCGGCGCCGTGTGCTGCTGCTGGGCACCGGTGGTTTCACCCTGGCCTACTGGGCGCTGTGCGTGTTTATCGATGCGTCCCTGCAACTGCTGCCATCGGCCATGTTGGCGTTTATCGGGCTGATTCTGGGTCGTGGCCTGATCGGCGTGTTCTACGCTGCGATACCGGTGGGCGGCTATGCGCTGGTGGCCGACAACATTGAGCCTGAGCACCGCGCCAAGGCCATGGCTTCCCTGGGCGCCGCCAACGCCTGCGGCCTGGTGCTGGGCCCGGCGATTGCTGCGCTGTTGGCGCGTCACAGCCTGAGCCTGCCGTTTTATGCGATGGCGGTGTTACCGCTGTTGGGATTCTTGTTGCTGCTGGCCAAATTGCCGCGCCAGGAGCTGCACCTCAAGCAGCCGCCCAAGCCGGTCAACCTCTCGGACCCACGCCTGCGTCGACCGTTGGTGGTGGCGTTTGTCGCGATGCTGTGTGTGTCGATCGCGCAGATAACCGTGGGTTTTTTCGCGTTGGATCGCTTGAAGATGAACCCGGCCGATGCGGCACAAACTGCCGGTATCGCCCTGACCATGGTCGGGCTGGCGTTGATCTGTTCGCAACTGGTAGTGCGCAAACTGGAGTGGCCGCCGCTGCGGATGATTCGCATCGGTGCGGTGGTGTCAGCCCTGGGATTTGCCGGCAGCATGTTCGCTGATACGGCCTGGATCCTGTGGCTGTGCTTTTTTGTGTCCGCGGCCGGCATGGGCTGGATCTTCCCGTCTTTCGCGGCGCTGGCGGCGAATGCGGTGGATGCGTCGGAGCAAGGCGCCACGGCAGGTTCGGTGGGTGCGGCCCAAGGCCTGGGCGTGGTGGTCGGGCCGTTGGCCGGGACCTTGATCTACGCGATCGAACCTCGCCTGCCCTACTTGGTGGCGGCGGCGCTGCTGCTATTGATCGCGTGCTGGCCGGCGGCACGGCAACCAGGTAACACCCCAGGTTGAGCTACCTGTTATTTCTGACAGTAGACGTCCATCCCTGAAAAGCCTCTGATAAAGCGCGTGGCCACAGCATTAGCTGAGGCCACCTACCTTTTCTGGAGACAAGCACCATGAGCGACGACCTGAATGACTTGACGACATTTACTGACAGAAATTGGAATGGCTGGCACCCGGACCGCCCAGACACCGCAAAGCTTGAGCCACGGACGCCTGGGAACGATCACGAGTTCTACCTCACCAATGCATCCGATGCGGTTCATGAGATGGGTATCTCCAAGTCCTACTCATTCATAAAGGGCACTGAATACACAGTGATCTTTGAATACCGGACCCTATCGGAAACGGACATCATCGTGTTGGCGGGAGGCTTGGAGCAAGCATACGGGCCACATCCACCGTCTCCCGGCTGGACGCGCCTGACTGTCCCTCTTCCGTACGTGAAAGAGGACGGAGGCACTCACCCAATCTCAATCAGACTCTGGTCAAGAAGTGCAGGCAGCGAACCCCATCGCTACGACTTGGACAACATTCTTGTCAGGTCGATTCCGGATTAACCTGCAAGGTCACGGGCCCTACAAAATCCGATACAGCAAACGCTCGATCCGCACCCGGCTGACCCGGCGCAAGAACTTGCCGACGGCCGCCGGGTACTCCACGAGGGTTTCCAGCTGCTGGTAGCGCTCAATACGCGAGGTGTGCTGGAAAATCTCGGCAAGCTCGGTGCGCCGTGGCCCTACCCACTCCCCCTTCGGATCATCGATCAGCAAGGCGTTTTCCAGGTCGAGGCGAAACGCTCGCGGGTTGATGTTGTTGCCGGTCAACAAGGTGTAGCGCTGGTCGACCCACATGCCCTTGAGGTGGTAGGTGTTGTCGCCGTCGCGCCACAGGTGCAGGTTCAGCTGGCCGCTGTCGATCATGCGCTGGTGACGCTTGGCGAAGCGACGCAGGCTGATTTCGTAGAGATACGGCAGCGCGGCGATGACCTTGAACGGCTCGCTCGGCGGGATGTAGAAATCGTTGGCGGTCTTGTCGCCGACAATGATGTCGATCTTCACCCCGCGCGCCAGGGCGCGGTTGATTTCCCGGGTCACTGGCAGCGGCAGGTTGAAGTACGGCGTGCAGATGGTCAGCTGATGCTGGGCGCTGGCAATCAGCTCGCAGATCACCCGGCTCAGGGGGTTGTTCTTGCACACGCCCAACAACGGACTGACCGTCAGGTTGCCGTTGGGCAACTGCCCCGCCGAGGTGTCATACACCGCGTGTTTGAGGCGGCTGCGCAGGTCGCCGATGTCGTTGCGCAGGCTGCGGGTGGTCGGCGGGTTGGGCAGGTCCAGGCGATGCACCGCCTTGGCGGCCACCAGGCCGTGCTCCACCAGGTGCTGCATCGAGTCGGCCAGCGCCTTGTTGTGGATCAGGTGATAACGGTCATAGCGGTACTTGTCGAACTTGTGCAGGTACACGTTATTCAGGCTGGCGCCGCTGTACAGCACGCTGTCATCGATCACGAAGCCCTTGAGGTGCAGCACGCCGAACAGTTCGCGGGTTTGCACCGGCACGCCGTACACCGGCACTTCGGTGCTGTGGGACTCGGTCATTGCCTGGTACCAGGCGCTGTTGCCCGGCTGCTTGCCGGCGCCGATCAAACCACGCTGGGCCCGCAGCGAGTCGACCACCACCACGATATCCAGCTCGGGCCGGGCGGCCTTGGCAGCGTGCAACGCGTCGTAGATCTCTTGCCCCGCCTCATCCTGCTGCAGGTACAACGCTACGATGTAGATGCGCTGGGTGGCCTGGGAAATTTTCTCCAGCAGGCAACGGCGGTACTCGGCGGCGCCGGACAGCACCTCGATCGCGTCGGGCGTGAGGGGAAAACCGCGCAGCTTGGGCAACAGGGAGCGTTTGAATAACGACGGCATAGGGCTCGCAATGGGTCGAATCCGAAGGACTCCAGAGCTTACACCATGGGCTGGCTCAGGTCTTCCCGCCCAGGGTTAAAAATAATTAATTGACCAAGGAGAACGATCGTTCTACTGTAATCTCCATGAACGATATCACTCGCGACATTATCCTCGACGTTACCGAAAAGTTGATCTACCGAAATGGCATCGCTGCCACCGGCATGGATCTTCTGGTGAAAACCGCCGGCGTCTCCAGAAAGAGCGTCTACCGCTACTTCGCCAACAAGGACGAACTGGTGATTGCCGCCCTGCAACACCGCGACGAGCGCTGGATGCACTGGCTGCGCAACGAAGTTGAACACCACTCCACCACGGGCGAGCGCCTGCTGGGTGTGTTCAGCGCGTTGAAAACCTGGTTCGGCTCCGATGACTTTCGCGGCTGCGCCTTCATCAACACCAGCGGCGAGACCGGCGACCCGCACAACCCGGTGCGCCAACTGGCCAAGGCCCACAAACAGAAACTGTTCGAGTACGCCCTCGAACTGTGTCAAGCACATGGCACCCCCGACCCGGAACGCCAGGCCGCGCACCTGCTGATCCTGATTGATGGCGCCATTACCGTTGCCCTGGTGATGGGCGACACCACCGCTGCCGATAATGCGCAATCCATGGCGCGAACCCTATTGCAACTTTGACCTGACTTTTAAACCTGTTAAGGAGCCGTCCCATGTCATCCAACGCAGAAATACGCCCGCCGTTGCCGCCGTTTACCCGTGAATCGGCGATTGAAAAAGTTCGCCTGGCCGAAGACGGCTGGAACTCCCGGGACCCGCAACGGGTGTCCTTGGCCTATACCCTGGATACCCAATGGCGCAACCGCGCCGAGTTCGCCCACAACCGCGAAGAGGCCAAGGCTTTCCTGACCCGCAAATGGGCCAAAGAGCTGGATTATCGGTTGATCAAGGAGTTGTGGGCGTTTACCGGCAACCGCATTGCGGTGCGCTATGCCTATGAATGGCATGACGACTCCGGCAACTGGTTCCGCTCCTACGGCAACGAGAACTGGGAGTTTGACGAGAACGGCTTGATGGCGAACCGGTTTGCCTGCATCAACGACATGCCGATCAAGGAAAGCGAGCGCAAGTTCCACTGGCCGCTGGGGCGGCGTCCGGACGAGCATCCGGGGTTGTCGGAGCTTGGGTTGTAGGCTCGACGCTACACAACTGTGGGAGCGGGCTTGCTCGCGAAGGCAATGGCTCAGCCAACATCTCCAGCGACTGACCCACCGCTTTCGCGAGCAAGCCCGCTCCCACATTGGTATTTGCCGTATCCGTCAGTCCTGGTTAAGGCCCACCCGATACAACACGCCGTTATCTTCATCCGTGAGCACATACAGGTAACCATCCGGGCCCTGGCGCACATCGCGGATCCGCGCTTTCAGGCCGCCCAGCAGTCGCTCTTCGTGGATGACCTTGTCCCCATCGAACTGCAAGCGAATCAACTCCTGGCTGACCAATGCCCCGATAAACACGTTGTGCTGCCAGGCCTTGAACCGGTCGGCGTCGTAGAACGCCATGCCACTCACGCCGGGGGATTTCTCCCAGACATGGTGCGGCGGCACTGTGCCTTCGGCGGTCTTGCCCTTAGCCTCGGGAATCGGCGTCAGGGAATAGTTGATGCCATGGGTTGCCAGGGGCCAGCCGTAGTTTTTGCCCCGCTCGATGATGTTGATTTCATCCCCGCCGCGCGGGCCATGTTCGTTTTCCCAGAGTGTGCCGCTCCACGGGTTGAGTGCCGCACCCTGGGGGTTACGCTGGCCGTAGGACCAGATTTCCGGCCTCACGCCTTCCTGGCCGACGAAGGGGTTGTCTTCCGGTATACGACCGTCCGGGAAGATCCGCACCACTTTGCCTTGCAGCTTGTCGAGGTCCTGGGCGGTGGGGCGGTCGTTGTTTTCCCCGAGGGTCACGAACAGGTAACCATCGCGGTCAAACACCAGCCGCGAGCCGAAGTGGTTGCCCGTGGACAGCTTGGGCTCCTGACGCAGGATCACCTTGAAGTCTTGCAGGCCGCTCAGGTCATCGCTCAAGCGCCCACGCCCGACTGCGGTGCCTGCAGTGCCATTCGTGCCGCCGCCCTCGGCGTAGGACAGGTACACCAGGCGGTCCTCCTTGAAGTCCGGCGACAGCACCACGTCCAGCAGGCCGCCCTGCCCTTTGGCAAACACTTTCGGCACGCCACTCAGGGGCGCGGACAGTTTGCCGTCCGGGCTGACAAACCGCAGGTTGCCGGGACGTTCGGTGACCAGGAAGCCTTGCTTGTCCGGCAGGAACGCCACCGCCCACGGGTGATCGAGGCCCTTGGCAATCGGGGTGACGGTGATACTCCCTTGCTCGCTGGGAAACTGTTGGGTGGCGGCCGCCGAGACAGGCAGCGCCAGGGGCAGCAAGGCAGCGGCGCAGAAGGTCGCTAGAAGGGTTTTGCGTAACAGCATACGGTGGGTTTCCTTGTCGTCTTTACACACTCAATCGCCGCGATTGCCATTGGCGTCACGGGTGGGAGCCTTGGGCTGGATAGCCGGCGGGGTCTGCGCGCCGTCACGGCGCTGGACGCTGTTGCCGATACCGCCGTTTTGCAGGGTCGGCGGCCTCTGTGCCGGCGGAATATAGGTGCCTCGCGCTGCCGGCGCGTTGGGCTGGGTGCCCTGCATGCTGTTGGGATTGGCCTGGTGGATGGGGCCGTTGTAGGGGTTGTTGCTGGTGCCGGGCAGGTTTTGCGCCTGTGCCAACGAACTCAAGGCCAGGCCCAACGCCAATACGGCAAGGTTGCGCAAACGGGTGTTCATGACAAAGCCTCTCTGGGCGCAAGTAATACGTGCTTTCGATAACACGCTACGCCTTGGGTTCGGCTTTGGTAACTAAATAGTTTCTCATCAGGTGTAACACGATCTGTCTGAAACCCTGGTGCCAGCCGGCTGGCCAGGGAAACTTTTGCCGAATCCGCCCTGTCACCTGAAGACCACACACTTCAGGAATACCGACATGCCACGGGCTATCTGGAAAGGCGCAATCAGTTTTGGCTTGGTGCACATCCCCGTGTCACTGGTCTCGGCCACGTCCTCCCAGGGCGTCGACTTCGACTGGCTGGACAAACGCAGCATGGACCCGGTGGGTTACAAGCGCATCAACAAGACCACCGGCAAGGAAGTCACCAAGGAGAATATCGTCAAGGGCGTGGCCTACGAGAAAGGTCGCTACGTGATCCTCAGCGAAGACGAAATCCGCTCGGCTCACCCCAAGTCCACCCAGACCATCGAAATCATCGCGTTTGTGGCCAGCGACCAGATCCCGTTGCAGAACATCGACACGCCCTACTTCCTGGCCCCCGACAAGCGCGGCGGCAAGGTGTATGCCCTGCTGCGCGAAACCCTGAAGAAAACCCGCAAGGTCGCCCTGGCCAACGTGGTGCTGCACACCAAGCAGCACCTGGCGGCACTGATGCCGCTGGAGTCGGCGCTGGTGCTGGTGATGCTGCGCTGGCCTGCCGAAGTGCGTGGCCTGGACGAGTTGGAATTGGGCAGCGACGTGACCAAACCGACATTGGCCAAGGGCGAACTCGACATGGCCAAGCGTCTGGTGGAAGACATGAGTGCCGACTGGCAGCCGGACGAATACCGCGACAGCTTCCAGGAAAAGATCATGGCGCTGGTGGCGAAGAAGGCCAAGGCCGGCAAGATCGAAGACGTGGAATCCAGCGAAGGTGTCGACGAGCGCAAATCTGCGGACGTGATCGACCTGACGGAGTTGCTCAAGCGCAGCCTGGCCGGCAAGCCCGCGACCAAGGCTGCAGCCAAGAAACCTGCCGCGAAAAAGACCAGCAAGGCTTCATGAGGTAGACCGCCATGGCCAAGCCCCTGAGTGAATACAACGCCAAGCGCGACTTCGACGTGACCGCCGAACCCGCCGGCAGTGCGCCTCGCGCCAGGAACCGGGCGCATGCCCTGTCGTTCGTGATTCAAAAGCACGATGCGCGCAACCTGCATTATGACTTTCGCCTGGAGCTCGACGGCGTCCTCAAAAGCTGGGCGGTGCCCAAGGGCCCAAGCCTCGACCCGAGCCAGAAGCGCCTCGCGGTGCATGTGGAAGATCATCCATTGGGCTACGGCAGTTTCGAGGGCAGCATTCCGGCAGGCCAATACGGCGCTGGCGATGTGATCGTGTGGGATCGCGGTGTATGGCAGCCCCACGATGACCCGCACAAGGCCTACGCGGCCGGCAAGCTGAAGTTCAGCCTGATCGGCGAAAAACTGGCAGGCGACTGGACGCTGGTGCGCACCCGACTCAAGGGCAGCGGCGACAAGGAGCAGTGGTTGTTGATCAAGGAGAACGATCAGCAGGCACGCCCGGTGGCTGACTACGATGTGGTCCAGGCTGAACCGAAAAGCGTGCTGAGCGACGCAACGGTGGGGGCTGCGAAAAAGCCCGCAGCGCCGAAGAAAGCCAGGCGCAAGCCCTCAACCGACCTGCCCGATCAACTCGCGCCACAGCTGGCGACACTGGTGGACCGTGCACCGGAAGGCGATTGGGTGTACGAGATCAAATTCGACGGCTATCGCATCCTCGCGCGGATTCGCGATGGCGAAGTTCGGCTGTTCACCCGCAATGGCCATGACTGGACCGATCGCCTGCCACGCCAGGCCAAGGCCCTGGAAGCCCTGAAGCTCAAGGACAGTTGGCTTGACGGTGAGGTGGTCAGCCTGAACGCCGACGGGCTGCCGGATTTCCAGGCGCTGCAAAACGCCTTTGATATCGGCCGCAGCCTGGACATTGTCTATTACCTGTTCGATGCGCCGTTCCTGGACGGCCGCGACCAGCGCGAAGCCGCTGTCGAAGAGCGCCGCACCGCACTGAAGGACGCGGTTAGCCGCAGCAAGAGCAAGCTGCTGCGCTTCTCCGAGTCCTTTGCTGCCAACCAGCGGGATATCTTCGAAAGTGCCTGCGACCTGGCGCTGGAGGGCGTGATCGGCAAACGTGCCGGCAGCCCCTACGTTTCCAGGCGCAGCCCGGACTGGATCAAGCTCAAGTGCCGGCTGCGCCAGGAATTCGTGATCGTAGGGTTCACCCGCCCGCAAGGTTCGCGCAGCGGGTTTGGCGCGCTGTTGCTGGCGGTCAATGATGACAGCGACCTGGTGTATGCCGGGCGCGTAGGTACCGGATTCGATCAGGCCGCGCTGAAAAAGATCAGTGCACAGTTGAAGGCGCTGGAACGCCAGACTTCACCGCTGGCCAAGCCCCTGACCAGTGCCCAGGCACGCGGCGTGCACTGGGTCGAGCCGCAGCTGGTGGGCGAAGTGCAATTTGCCGAATGGACCCGCGAAGGTGTGGTGCGCCAGGCGGCGTTTGTCGGGCTGCGCACCGACAAGCCGGCGGAGCAGATTGTGCATGAGCAGCCGCGGACGGCCAAATCGCTGAAGGAAAAACCCCGCAAAAAGACGGCGGGCACCGGCGCCGTGGCTGGGGTCAGGATTACCCATCCGGACCGAGTCATCGATGCCCAGAGCGCTACACAGAAACTGCAACTGGCACAGTTCTATGAGGGCATCAGCGAATGGCTCCTGCCCTTTCTGCGCAACCGGCCGGTGTCCTTGCTCAGGGCACCGGAAGGCATTGCCGGCGAACAGTTTTTCCAGAAGCACTCCGAGCGCCTGGCGATCCCGAATATCAAGCAACTGGACCAGGCCCTGGACCCGGGCCATGCGCGGCTGATGGAAATCGACAGCCCGGCCGCGCTCATCGGTGCCGTGCAGATGGGTACCGTCGAGTTGCATACCTGGGGCGCTACCGCTGACAAGATTGAAACCCCGGACCTCTTTGTGCTCGACCTTGACCCAGACCCGGCACTGCCGTGGAAAAGCATGCTTGAAGCGGCGCAACTGACCTTGTCGGTACTCGATGAACTGGGGCTTGAAGCGTTCGTCAAGACCAGCGGCGGCAAAGGCCTGCACCTGGTGGTGCCGCTGGCGCGCCGCGATGGCTGGGACTCGGTAAAAGCCTTCGCCAAGGCCATCGCCCAGTTCATGACGCTGCAGTTGCCTGAACGCTTTACCGCGACTTCGGGCCCGAAGAATCGCGTGGGCAAGATCTTCATCGACTACCTGCGCAACGCCCGGGGCGCCAGCACGGTAGCCGCCTACTCGGTGCGGGCGCGGCCCGGCCTGCCGGTATCGGTACCGGTGAGTCGTGATGAGTTGAAGAGTTTGCACAGCGCCCAACAATGGACGGTGGCTAACCTGCACGAGCGTTTGCAGGGTTTGAAGAAGGACCCGTGGGCGGGTTATGCCAATCGGCAGAAGATCAGCAAGAAGATGTGGGAGAAGCTGGGGGCGCATCCGCCAGGCTGATGCGCTCCGCTGCCCGGTTCAGATGAGGATGAAGATCGCGGCCAGGCCGGCAAAGATCGCCCACTTTTCCAGGTAGTAACGGGTGCGGTTGCGTTTCTTCAACTCCTTGCCCCGCAGGCGAATCTTGTACAGCCGGGTAAACGCACGGTTCAGGCCGCCGGTCTTGTCACCGGCATCGTTGGGCGAACCGGCCGCGGCCATCACATTGCGGCTGAACCAACGGTTGAACGCGGCCGCCCAGCGGTACTTCATCGGGCGTTCGATATCGCAGAACAGAATGATCCGGTTCTGCTCGGTGGTGTTTTCGGCGTAGTGGATGAAGGTCTCGTCAAACATCACCGGTTCACCGTCGCGCCAGTAGTAGTTTTCACCGTCCACGTTGATGTAGCAGCCCGGGGAGTTGGGCGTGTCCAGGCCCAGGTGGTAACGGTAGGAACCGGCATACGGGTCACGATGGCGTACCAGCTTTGAGCCCGGTGGCAGCTCGGCAAACATCGCGGCCTTGATCGAGCCGATGCTTTGCACCAGCTCGGTGGTGCGCGGGCACAGCTTCATCGCCGAAGGATGGCTGTCGCCGTACCACTTCAAATAGAAACGCTTCCAGCCCGACTTGAAGAACGAATTGAAACCCACGTCATTGTACTGGTCGGAGCGCTTGATCTCGCCTGCGCGCAGCAGGTTCTGACCTTCCTCGCGGATCTCTTGCCAATGCTCCTGAAGCGGGCTCAGGTCGGGAAAGTCGCTGGGGGACAGGTACGGTCGGCTGGGCAGTTTGGAAAAGAGGTAGAGAAAGCAGTTCACCGGAGCCAGGAAGGTCGAGTGATCGCTGAGCTGGCGCCCCAGCTTGTGGCGCACCCGGCCACGCAGGTGGACATACGCAATAGAGGCAACGTAGAGAGCAACAATGATGAGTTTCAAGGTATTCGTCACAAGTCAGAAGAGAACAGGCTGCTCCCGCGTGCCCACAACGGCCGAGGATTGAAGATGCAGCACCTGAAATCACAATTCACAAAACCGGCAACACGAACGGCTGGGTGACAATCCGGTCGTGGCCATTGGCAGCTATTTTAGCCACACTTTGTAACCAAAGGTTAATCAAGATTTGTGAAAAGGTGTCCAGTGAGTGTGCCAGGAAGAGCAGCAGCGGGCTTGCCGGGCGGCCTGCCCGCTGCTGAAGGCGTCAGCTTTTCGGTTCGTCATCCTTGCGTGTACGCAGAGAAAGCCGATATTCATCCAACTCCGAGTAGGGTACGGCTTCGCGTCGTGCCAGCAGATGGCGGCCCAGCGCAATCAGTACACCCACGGTCAACCCTGCCAGCAGGCTCAGTATCATAACCAGGGCTTTCTTGGGCTTGATCGGGCTCAGCGGCTCTTGGGCACGACGGTCAATGGTTACCAGCTTGAGGCCACTCATGTCGATATTCAGGCCTCGCAAACGCGCGACTTCCGCTCGTAACGGTTCAACATCCTGCAAGAAAATGTCTTCATTCCCGCGATTTCTCAGCACCTCCACTTCACGGTTGACCTCCAGCATCTGCAACTCTTTGCCAATCTGTGCAATGCGGCTGTTGGTAAAGTCGTCGCTGGTACGCGCCTGCAACGCGGCACGTTCCGCCTCAAGCGCCTCTGTACCGAGGAAGTACAGCGGGATTTTCTGGTTGTTGACCTCGGTGCGCATTACTTGATTCGAGCCGCTACGCGAGGCATCTGCCATGGACGAAGGAGTGGTCGGGGTCTTGATGCCCATCGACTTGGCGATGGAAATGGCCTCCGCCAGCTCTGCCAGCCGGTCCGTGCGCTCCATTTTCATCTGTAAGCGCAGGGCACCCAGTTCGTCCTCCAGCTTGGCCCGTTTGAGCCTGTCGGCTTCAAGCAGCTTGGCAATCTTCGATTCCTTGTCGGTTTCGTAATTGGAGCGCGCCGCGTCGATTTTGCCCTTGAGTTCGTTCAAGCGGTTATTGACGATCACTTTAAGGTCAGCACCGACCTGGGCACGTTCCGAATCAATTGCGTAGTCTACAAAGCCGTTGAGAATCGCTACCCCGTCGATGTCTGCCGGGTATTCCAGCTCAAGCTTGATATAGCTGCTCAGGGAGTCGGACTTCTTGGGATCGGGCAGGCTCAGGTTGATGGAGTTTCGATTGAATTCTTCAAAACTCTGCTCGAGGCTTTGCCCGGTTTTCTGGAACGCCTTGAACAGGTCCTCATGGGACTTGAAAAACCCCAGGCGCGCTTCGTATGAGTCCAGTTGCGCCCCCACTTTGTTCAGGGCGTCGGCCGGCGGCAACTTATAGACTTCGGAGCGGTTCAGAGCATCCAGCTCATTGATGGCAGCCGGGCGCAGCACACTGCTGACCTGATACTCCCGCGGGGCCAGAAAAGCGTAGCCCGCCCCCAGCACCCCCGCCAGAATCGTACACCCCAGCACCAACTTCTTTTGCCGCCAGATACCATGACACAGTTCAAACAGATCAATTTCGTCCGATGCCGCATGAGCGTGGAGCCGAGGAGTTTTATTCAAAACTGATGCACCTTAAAAAGTCGACAGTCAGCGGTCACACATATTCATCAAATACTGAATGGCCGCTTGAAAATCAGGGACAACGCCCTGTACACAAGACACGAACGGTCTACCGATGGTCATCGGACCACCTCGATCATGGAAAAATCCCACATCACCGTAGATTGTTTTCGTTCAGATTACGCAGGAGCCCCTACCCTGGTGCTGAGCGTAGACGAACTTGTAAAGAACCGTTTCCGAATCAACGCACAAAATGGCGCTAAATACCCGTGAATACTGGGAAAATTCGTACGCAACAAAGAGAAACCAGACAATTCTCACAAAATCGATTCAGCTTATCCGTCAGGCATCTACGCACCAAGGTATTGACTGCTCGTTTTTTAACCAAAAAGGAATTTGTATGACACGTGCTTCAAATGCGGATTTCCAGGCGCTCCAGGGGGCATGGGAACAAACGGCGCTGGAAGACAATGGTGTGCTCAATCCCACGGATGAACACAGCGCGCCAGGCGCGATCACGACAATCTCGGGCGATCAATTCCAGGTGGTGACGGTCGACGGCGAGGTTTTACTGGCAGGCAGCTTCACGCTCGATGCCAGCACGGCACCCAAAAGCATTACCTGGGTTGACTCGATGGGAGAGGATGCCGGCAAACAGTTACCCGCGAGTTACCGGCTGGAAGGTGATCACTTCGTGTTTATTGCGGCAGATGAAGGCATGCCCCGCCCTACCCGCTTCAGTACCGGCCCAGGGCAAACCATGCGCACGTTCGTGCGCAAACCCTGACACGGATATACATCCGTTCCTGCGACATGGTTTTCACATGGCCTTCACGTGTTGACCTATAGGGTGAAGGCTACCTACTCCAGTGAACACCTTGGCCCGTCTACCCCACGGGCCTTTTTTTGCCTGCACGGCAGCCAATCAGCACGGGCGCTTGATGGCGGTGAGGGTGTAGCACGGGGCAGTTGAGCGGGCTGGTTTTGATACCTGGGCTGACAGCATGTCCATTGCGTCTCCAATATGTTCCGGTCATTGCGACAAAAGAAGTCCGCCCTACACCGAAAGCCTCGCCATCCTTGAACCGGTAAAGAGCCTTCACTGTAGGGCGAACGGACGGAAAATAAGCCAGGCTTATTGGATGTTCAACTGTTAACAATAAAAAGCCCTGAAAAAGCCTCGATCAGCGCTATTTTTCGATGCAAATGGCTCCACTTTGTAAATGTTTTTGCTTGTATTGCCATACGAGTGCAACGCCGCCTTCAGAAACTATACCTTCATGCCATGGGTCACTACTGCTACCGACCTCTTGCCTGAAGACCGTGCCATGGCCACTCGCTCTGACCTGCGCAACACCCTGTCCCTGGACAGCCTGAACTTCTTCCTGGCGGACGTGCGTGACGGACTGGGGCCGTACCTGGCGATTTATCTGCTGGCCGTGCACCACTGGGACCCCGCCAGCATCGGCGTGGTCATGACCCTGGCCGGCATCGCGGCCCTGCTCACCCAGACCCCGGCCGGCGCATTGATTGACCGAACCCGCAGCAAACGGGCAGTGATCGTGATCGCCGCGCTGCTGGTGACTGCCAGTTGCCTGCTCCTGCCCTTCGTCAGCTCCTTCAGCCTGGTGGCGCTGACCCAGGCGGCCAGTGCAGCGGCGGCCTCGGTGTTTGCGCCGGCCATCTCGGCGATTTCCCTCGGGATCACCGGGCCGCGCGCTTTTACCCGGCGCACCGGCCGCAATGAAACCTTCAACCACGCCGGCAACGCGGTGGCGGCCCTGCTCGCAGGTGGGTTCGCCTACCTGTTCGGCCCGGTGGCGGTGTTCTATCTGATGGCAGTCATGGCTGCGGCGAGTGTCATCGCGGTCAGCTGCGTGTCAGCCCAGGCAATCGACCACGAAGTCGCACGGGGTTTCGACCCTGCGCATGGCACCGGCCATGAACAACCGTCGGGGTTGGCCGTGCTTCTGGCGAACAAGCCCTTGATGCTGTTTGCCATCTGCTGCGCGCTGTTTCACCTGGCCAATGCGGCCATGCTGCCGCTGGTCAGCCAGAAGCTGTCGCAGATCAACCTGCAGATGGCCACGCCGCTGACCTCGGCCTGCATCGTTGCGGCCCAGTTGGTGATGGTGCCGGTGGCCTGGCTGGTGGGCGTGAAGGCCGACGTGTGGGGGCGCAAGCCGTTGCTGCTCGCCGGTTTCATGATCCTGCCGCTGCGGGGCGTGTTGTATACGCTGTCCAGTGATCCTTATTGGCTGGTGGCGGTGCAGATGCTTGACGGGGTCGGTGCCGGGGTGTTCGGCGCGCTGTTTCCGGTGATCGTCAAAGACCTCACCCAGGGCACCGGACGCTTCAATGTCAGCCTGGGCGCGCTGTCCACGGCATTCGGCCTCGGGGCGGCCTTGAGCAGCAGCCTGGCAGGTTTTGTCGTGCAGTGGGCGGGTTACAACGCCGCGTTCCTGACCCTGGCCGGCGTGGCGGCCGTCGCATTGGGGCTGGTGTGGGTGGCAATGCCGGAGACTCGGGCGAATCCATCCGTGCAGCGCCATACAACTCCCGCCTGACATATGCGACAATGCGCGCCAAATTCCAACATGCACCCATTTTTCTGCTCAGCGACTGGGCCCCAAGCCTTGATGTCGCTGCCGACGTATGCCCGTTGGCCTGGGCCACAAAATGGGCCCGGCTCAAATTAGCGCACTCCAAGCTATTGATAGGTAAAGTAATTGATCTCCACAGCTAACATCACCATGCAGTTCGGCGCCAAGCCGCTATTTGAGAACGTTTCGGTCAAGTTCGGCGCAGGCAACCGTTATGGCCTGATCGGTGCCAACGGTTGCGGCAAGTCGACTTTCATGAAAATCCTCGGTGGCGACCTCGACCCGTCGGGCGGCCAGGTCATGCTGGAGCCGAACGTGCGCCTGGGTAAACTGCGCCAGGACCAGTTCGCCTACGAAGAATTCACCGTACTCGACACCGTGATCATGGGTCACGAAGAGCTGTGGAAGGTCAAGGCCGAGCGCGACCGCATCTACTCGCTGCCGGAAATGACCGAAGACGACGGCATGGCCGTGGCCGAGCTGGAAACCGACTTCGCCGAGATGGACGGCTACACCGCCGAATCCCGCGCCGGTGAGTTGCTGCTGGGCCTGGGTATCGGCATCGAGCAGCACAACGGCCCGATGAGTGAAGTGTCACCAGGCTGGAAGCTGCGTGTATTGCTGGCCCAGGCGCTGTTTTCCGATCCGGAAGTGTTGCTGCTCGACGAGCCAACCAACCACCTGGACATCAACACCATCCGCTGGCTGGAAAACATCCTGACCCAGCGTAACAGCCTGATGATCATCATCTCTCACGACCGTCACTTCCTGAACAGCGTCTGCACCCACATGGCCGACCTGGACTACGGCGAGCTGCGCCTGTTCCCGGGCAACTACGACGAATACATGACCGTGGCGACCCAGTCCCGCGAGCAGTTGCTGTCGGACAACGCCAAGAAGAAAGCGCAGATCTCCGAGCTGCAATCCTTCGTCAGCCGCTTCTCGGCCAACGCCTCGAAAGCCAAGCAGGCCACTTCCCGTGCCAAGGCGATCGACAAGATCCAGCTGGCCGAAGTCAAGCCATCGAGCCGCGTCAGCCCGTTCATCCGCTTCGACCAGACCAAGAAGCTGCACCGCCAGGCGGTCATCGTCGATCGCATGGCCAAGGGCTTTGACGGCAAGACGCTGTTCAAGGACTTCAGCTTCCAGGTTGAAGCCGGCGAGCGCGTGGCGATCATTGGCCCGAACGGTATCGGCAAGACCACCCTGCTGCGTACCCTGGTCAACGAACTGACCCCGGATGCCGGTACGGTCAAGTGGACCGACGCGGCTGAACTGGGCTATTACGCCCAGGACCATGCTTCGGACTTCGAAGACGAGTCCAACCTGTTCGACTGGATGGGCCGCTGGACCAAGGAAGGCGAACAAGTGGTTCGCGGTACCCTGGGCCGCATGCTGTTCTCCAACGACGAGATCCTGAAGTCGGTGAAGGTGATTTCCGGTGGCGAGCAAGGTCGCATGCTGTTCGGCAAGCTGATCCTGCAAAAGCCGAACGTGCTGATCATGGATGAGCCGACCAACCACTTGGACATGGAGTCCATCGAGGCGCTGAACCTGGCGTTGGAGAACTACCCGGGTACGCTGATCTTTGTCAGCCATGACCGGGAGTTTGTGTCGTCCCTGGCCACCCGCATCATCGAGCTGAGCCCGAGTGGGGTGATCGACTTCAGCGGGACTTATGACGATTATCTGCGTAGTCAGGGTGTGGTTTTCTAAGAGCCGCCGGTAGTTTGAAATGCGAAAGCCCCGTCCAGTGTGATGGGGCTTTTTTTTGGGATATGGCTCTGCTTTTCTGTGGGAGCCGTCGAGCTTTAGCGAGGTCGCGATAGCGGTGTGCCAGGCAACATCTTTATTGACCATGCCGCCGCCTTCGCAGCCTTGCTAAAGCTCGACAGCTCCCACACTTTACCGCGTCAGCTTTAGTCGTCCCGGGCCAGGGAGGCCCCATGGATCCAAAGCCGGATAGGCACGGGCCGCAATATCATCAAATATAGTTAGCCTGCTTCCTTTTACCCCAAGCCCTTGCCATGATGCCCTCACCGCCCGCCCGCGAACGAGTCCCCATGCCTGCCACACAGCCCGCCACCCCTAGTTCCTTGTCGATCACCCTGCAGATCGTCTCCATCGTTTTCTACACCTTTATCGCGTTTATCTGTATCGGCCTGCCGATTGCCGTCATCCCCGGCTATGTCCACGGTGAGCTGGGCTTCAGCGCGGTGGTCGCCGGGATAACCATCGGCTCGCAATACCTGGCCACACTGCTCAGCCGCCCCATGGCGGGGCGCATGTCGGACAACGTCGGCACCAAGCGCGCTATCGTGCTGGGCCTGAGCGGGATTCTGCTGAGCGGGGTGCTGACGTTCATCGCCACGCTGGTGCAAAGCTTGCCGTTGCTGAGCCTCGGCATATTGATTGTCGGCCGGCTGTTACTCGGCGTCGCGCAGGGCCTGATCGGCGTCGGCACCATCAGTTGGTGCATGGGCGCGGTCGGTGCCGAACATACGGCACGATCGATCTCGTGGAACGGCATCGCCTCCTACGGTGCGATTGCCATTGGTGCACCGCTTGGGGTGGTGATGGTTGCCGACTACGGCTACACCAGCCTCGGAATCGCCCTCACGGCACTTTCCGCCCTGGGCCTGCTGCTGATTCGCAACAAACCTTCGGTGCCCGTGGTGCGCGGCGAGCGGCTGCCCTTCTGGGCGGTATTCGGGCGTATCGCGCCGTTTGGCGCCAGCCTGTGTCTGGCATCGATTGGCTACGGCACCCTCACCACGTTTATCACCCTCTACTACTTGAGCCGTGGCTGGACGGGCGCAGCCTGGTGCCTGACGGTATTTGGCGTGTGTTTCATCCTGTCACGGCTGGTGTTTATCTCTGCCATCAACCGCTTCGGCGGCTTCACCGCGGCGATTGCCTGCATGACCATCGAAACCCTGGGCCTGACGCTGCTGTGGCTGGCACCGTCCACCGGCGTGGCCTTGATCGGCGCCGGGCTGACCGGCTTTGGTCTGTCGCTGGTGTACCCGGCGCTGGGCGTGGAGGCGATCAAGCAGGTGCCCAACAGCAGCCGGGGCGCCGGGTTGAGTGCATATGCGGTGTTTTTTGACCTGGCGCTGGCCATTGCCGGGCCGGTGATGGGTGCGGTGGCGCTGAACCTGGGCTACTCGTGGATCTTCTTCTGCGCCGCCCTGCTCTCGGTCACCGGCCTGGGCCTGACGTTGCTGCTCAAGCGCCGCGCTTACTGATCAGCCGTCTGCAAGCCCGCCCGGGTGGATTGCCCGAGGGTGTGATTAAAGAACCGCCCGGCCTCGGAAATCAGGTCGCGGTGGATGCTTTCACGGTCAACCCCGTCGGCATCGGTGCACATGGCGGGCATCGCGGCCAGTTGGCTCTCGTCGCAAGGCGCCATGAACACAAAGTGCCCGGCCCCGGCCAGCAGCTTGAAGTCCGGCGGCTCCGGCAGTTTGCGCGCCAGGGCCTCGGCGTTCTTGTCCACGGCCACCAGCTTGTCGCCGTCGCCGCTGTAGAGCAGCACCGGTACATGCACGTCCGCCAGGGTGTGGCGGCCAAACATCAGGCTCAACGGCGCCATCAACATCAAGGCATGGATACGCGGGTCGGCCTGCGGTTGCAGGTCGTCGCGGTCGACGATCAACTCGCCCTTGGTGGTGCAGGCGTCGCGATCTTCCGGGCGTTGCTGGCAGTAGCGGCGCAGGCGGTCGAGGTCCGGCTTGGCGCCGGCGAGGATCAGCGCGGTTTCGCCACCGGCCGAATAACCGATGACGCCTACCTGGTCGACGTTGACGAATGGCGACAGCATCGGGTCGCCGAGGGTGGCGGTGATCGCTTCGGAAATCTGGATCGGGCGCCCGTACAGGTTGCTCAAGGTGCCCAGCCGGCTGTGATCCTTGTAGTTGTCGCCAGGGTGCAGCACCGCCACCACCACAAACCCCTTGCGCGCCAGGGAGGTGGCGAGGTCGTGCAGGGCCAGGGGCGTGCCGGTATTGCCGTGGGACAGCATCAGCATTGGAAAGCGGCCGATGGCGATTTTCGAGTCTTCAGTGGCGGCGATGTGATAAGCGCCCACCTGGGTGGTGTGTTCCAGGCCGGTGGACGGGTAGAACGCGACGGCTTTCATCGGCTGCAGATCCAGCGGGTCGAGAAAAGTCATGCGGTGGAAGCCCACACTCCAATGGGGGTGCGGCGCGGGCGCGGCTTGCACTGAAATCAGGCCGCCGAGCAGGGAGAGAACCAAGACTGCACAAAGACGCATCATGGGGATGTCCACCTTTGTTGCGTAAGCCCGCGTAGCTGTTGAAGTATCCATGGTTCAGGCGCTCGGACTGGCAGGGTTTACCCATGCGTGCATAACCTGGGCCAAAGTAGTGACAGCGGGTAAACGAAAAAACTCCGTACTCCGATCGCTTTTCAGGCGAGCAGAATACAGAGTTTAGGCGCCTCGAATCAGATTGATATCGAGGAACAGCAAAATTTACACAAGTCTTACGCTGCGGCGAACAATTGTTCGTTGATCACTGCGTTGGCGTCGCTGATCGCCTTGCTGCGCACTTCATCGCCATAGCCCAGGCCGTGAGCGCGGACGATTTCGATGTCGGTGATGCCGAGGAAGCCCAGCAGTACTTTCAGGTAGTCTTCGTGAGCCACACCGGTAGGCTGGCCAACGTGCAGGCCGCCGGAGGTCGACACGATGATGACTTTCTTGCCACCGGCCAGGCCTTCAGGACCGTTTTCGGTGTAGCGGAATGTCTGGCCGGCGACGGCGATACGGTCGATCCAGGCCTTGAGTTGGGTCGGGATGGTGAAGTTGTACATCGGCGCAGCCAGGACGATGGCGTCGGCCGCGAGGAATTCGGCGAGGGTGTTGGCGCTCAGCTCGGCTTCATGTTTCTGTACGGCATCACGCAGCTCGGCAGCGGTGCCCAGTGCACCCAGGGTCACGCCGGAAAAGTGGTTGATGCCTTCGCTGGCCAGGTCACGGTAGGTCACTTCAACGCCTGGCTCGGCCGCCTGCCAGGTCTTGACGACACCTGCGCTCAACTGACGGGAAACCGAGTTGTCGCCGAGGATGCTGGAATCGATATGCAACAGTTTCATGGTTAATCTCCAAGTAAGCATCGCCAAGGGCGACGGAATGGAAATAAGCCTACAGATGAAACCAATCAGCGATTAGTCAGGCAATATGCGATTATTCGTCCCACTGACAGGACAATAGGCCGACCATGCAAGATCTGAATGACCTCTACTACTTCGCCAAGGTGGTGGAAGCCGGCGGTTTCGCCGCTGCCGGGCGACTGCTGGGGATTCCCAAGTCGCGGCTGTCGCGGCGCATTGCCGAGCTGGAAGAACGCCTCGGCGCCCGCTTGCTGCAACGTACCACCCGCCAACTGACCCTCACTGCCGTGGGTGAACGCTACCTGCGCCACTGCCAGGCAATGCTGCTGGAGGCGGAAATGGCCGATGAGGCAGTGGCCAGCATGTCCAGCGAACCCCGCGGTCGGCTGCGGGTCAGCAGCCCCGTGGGCCTGGCTCACCAATTCCTGCAGACCGTGGTGGCGGAGTTTCTCACCGCCAACCCGCTGGTGCAGTTGGAGATGAACCTGGTCAACCGCCGCGTCGACCTGGTGGCCGAAGGCATTGATGTGGCCTTGCGCGTGCGCGAGCTTGGGGATGAAGACCCGCTGCTGGTGACCAAGCGCCTGCGCCAGGCCCAGACCGCGATTGTCGCCAGCCCCGACTTTGTGCGTGAGCGGCAGATCGACACCCTGGAAGACCTCAAGCAACTGCCGGTGCTGGGCGCCCTGGAAGCAGACCGCATGGTGCACTTCCGCATGCTCAGCCCGGAGGGCAGCAGCCACGACCTGGTGATGGAAGCGCGGCTGGGGATCGATGATTTCCTGGTACGCAAGGCCTGCGCCCTCGCCGGCCTGGGGTTTACCGTGCTGCCGATGATGTATTGCGAGGAGGAATTGGCCAACGGCCAATTGGTGCAGCTCTTGCCGCAATGGTCATTGCCGGGTGGCTGGTTGCAGGCGGTGTACCCACATCGGCGCGGCGTGTTGCCGGCCGTGCGGGCCTGGATCGACCACCTGGATAACGCCTTCAAAGGTTGCGGAGACCGTTTGCTATGAGAATGACCGAAGAACAAGTCGCCACGTTTTGCCTGGGCTTGCCCGGCGCGCGGGAAGATTACAAATGGGGTGGCGTACGGGTGTTTTCGATTGCTGGCAACAAGATGTTTGCCTTGCAGAACCTGCGGGGCGACTCGCTGGCCTTCAAGGTCGACAAGGAGCTGTTCCTGGGCCATGTGGATCGCCCCGGCATCCACCCGGCGCCGTACCTGGCGCGGGCGCAGTGGATCATCATGGAAACGCCCTACCCGCTGGGCGCCGAGGAACTGCGTGGCCTGTTGCAGCGTTCCCACCAGTTGGTGGTGAGCAAGCTGCCCAAGCGCACGCAGGTCGGCTTGTTGCTAGAAGATCGAGAGTAGCGTGCCACCCAGGAACAGCTGATCAATCCAGAACACCTGGTGCAGCAACACGATCAGCCAGAACACCACCTGATAAGACACCTTGCGCGTCTTGTGGCGGAACACCTGCTGGGCAATCAACGCCCCCGGCCAACCGCCTGCCAGCTCCACCGCGTGCAGGACGTTTTCCGGGGTGCGCCAGCTGTCTTCGCGAGCCTTGCGCTTGTCGCTCCAGTACAGCAGGAACGCCACCACGCTGACCACGCCATAGGCCACCAGCGGGATCAGCGAAACCCCGCGGTACCCCAGCAGCGCCGCACCAAACAGCGGCGCGGCGCACAACAGTGCAAACACCAACGCCTTGAAGCGCGGATGCTGGATGATCATGGCTTGACGGCCGACCAGTCGATCCAGCCGAACTGCCAGGTGGCCAGGATCACCAGGCCGAAGGCGATCCGGTACCAGGCGAACGCCGCGTAGCTGTGGCTGGCGATGAACTTGAGCAGCGCCTTGACCGCGATCATCGCGAAGATGAACGAGGTGACAAAGCCGATGGCAAACACCGGCAGGTCATCCGGCTGGAACAGGTGACGGTACTTGTAGCCCGAATACACCGCTGCGCCGACCATGGTCGGCATCGCCAGGAAGAACGAGAACTCGGTGGCGGTCTTGCGTGACAGGCCGAACAACAGGCCGCCAATGATGGTAGCGCCCGAGCGCGAGGTGCCCGGGATCATGGCCAGGCACTGGGCAAAGCCGACTTTGATCGCGTCCTTCCAGGTGATGTCGTCGACGGTTTCGGCGTGCACTTCATGCTGGCGGCGCTCGGCCCACAACATGATGACGCCGCCCACCACCAACGCCGCCGCAACGGTGATCGGGTTGAACAGGTAGTGTTTGATCAGGTCGGCGAAAATCACCCCCAGCACCACCGCCGGCAATACGGCAATGATCAGGTTGACGGTGAAACGCTGGGCATTGCGCTGGGTCGGCAAGCCAATGACCACGTCGAGGATCTTGCGTCGAAACTCCCACACCACCGCCAGGATCGCGCCCAGCTGGATGATGATATTGAACGCTTCAAAGCGTTCGCCACCGAAGTTGATCAAGTCGGCCACGATAATCTGGTGCCCGGTACTGGAGATCGGCAAAAACTCCGTCAGCCCCTCTACAACGCCGAGTATCAGTGCCTGTACGGCGGTCCAAAGATCCATCGATTCCCCCAAAGGTCATGCCCACGGCATGCCTCGTTGATATTTTTTAGACGTTCACTAACGAAGAGTGCGCTGCAAGCACAGCGCAAATAATCAAGGCCGAACTGCGAAAATTCCGTGAAAAATCAGGCAGGACTCAGGTTTTTTGATTCTGGGCCGAAAGCCTATCAGACAAGCCGGAAATGTCGATGCAGCACCCAAAATTATAAGAACACGGAGTGACAGGACCATGAACAGTTTGCGCAATATGTCTATCAGCCGGCGCCTCTGGCTGATCCTGATCGTCGCCGTGCTGATGCTGCTAACCCTCGGCCTGCTTATGCTCAAGCAGATTCATGGCGACCTGTACCAGGCCAAGAGTGAGCAGACCCAGCGCGTGGTGCAAACCGCCAGCGGGATCCTGACTTATTATCACAGCCTCGAAACCAGCGGCGTCCTGAGCCGTGAAGCGGCGCAGAAGCAAGCCTTGAGCGCGGTACGTGGCCTGCGTTACGGAAAGGACGACTACTTCTGGATCAACGACCTCACCCCCGTGATGATCATGCACGCGGCCAACCCCAAGCTCGACGGCCAGAACCTGTCGGCCATCCGTGATCCGGACGGCTTTGCGGTGTTCAACGAGTTCGTGATCCTGGCCAAGGCCAAGGGCGCGGGGATGGTGAATTACCGCTGGCCCAAGCCCGGCGCCGATGCGCCGGTGGCCAAGACCTCCTATATACAGCTGTTTGAACCCTGGGGCTGGATCATCGGTTCCGGCGTGTATGTCGATGACGTGCAAGGCGAGTTCCGCGGCCAGGTGTGGAAAGCCTCGGTGGTTGGCCTGGTGATCGCGCTGATCATGGGCCTGCTGGTGGTGCTGATCGCCCGCAGCATCGTGCGCCCGTTGCAGCAGGCAGTGAATGCGATGGCCAATATCGCCAGTGGCGAAAGCGACCTGACCCGCACCCTCGACACCCATGGCCAGGATGAAGTCACTCAATTGTCGCGGCACTTCAACAGCTTTACCGCCAAGCTGCGGCAGGTGGTGGGCCAGTTGCAGACCTGCGCCAACGCCTTGGGCCAGTCGTCCACCGAGCTGGGCAGCAACGCCAGCGATGCCCATGACCGCAGCCAGCAGCAATCGCAGCAGATGGAACTGGTGGCGACGGCGATCAATGAAGTCACCTATGGCGTACAGGACGTGGCCAAAAATGCCGAGCATGCCGCCAGCGAAATGCGCGATGCCCAGGTGCAGGCCGAACAGGGCCAGCTCAATATCGATGGCAGCCTGCAACGGATCGACCAGCTCTCCGGCACCATCAGCCAGGCCGTGGAGGTGATCCGGACGCTGTCGACTGAAAGCACGCAGATTGGCGGCGTGCTGGAAGTGATCCGCTCGATTGCCGACCAGACCAACTTGCTGGCCCTCAACGCCGCCATCGAAGCGGCCCGCGCCGGGGAGCAAGGCCGTGGTTTTGCGGTGGTGGCCGACGAAGTACGGCTGCTGGCCCAGCGCACGCAAAAATCCACGGCAGAGATCCAGGCGATGATCGAGCGCCTGCAAGGCCATTCGGAGGCAGCGGTCAAGGTCATCAGTGACAGCCACCAGGCCTCGCAACTGACCATCGAACAAGCAGGCCAGGCGGGAGCGAGCCTGACTGCCATCGGCCAGGCGCTGCGTAATCTCAACGGGCTGAACGCCTCGATTGCCAGTGCCACGTTGCAGCAGGCGCATGTGGTGGAAGACATCAACCAGAATGTCACCCAGGCAGCCGGCTTGTCCCACAGCACGGCACTGGCGGCGCAGCAGTCCAGCGTCGCGAGTGCGCACTTGAAAGGCCTGAGCGAACAACTCGACAGCCTGCTCCGCCAGTTCAAGGTCTGACGCCGCTCAAATGTGGGAGCGGGCTTGCTCGCGAATGCGGTGTATCTGTGCCAAATTTGTTGGCTGACTCACCGCATTCGCGAGCAAGCCCGCTCCCACATTGGTTACAATCAGCGCCCTCTTCGACTCCCCCAAGGAACCGCCATGTCCGGGCTTGAACTGTTTGCCGCCGCCCTGGGGGTGATCGCTGTCTGGTTGACGGTTAAACAGAACCCGTGGTGCTGGCCCATCGGCCTGGTGATGGTGCTGCTGTACACCTGGATCTTCTTCGATGTGAAGCTCTACTCCGACATGCTCCTGCAAGTGATCTACGCCGCCCTGCAACTCTACGGCTGGTGGCAGTGGACCCGCGCCGGTGAGGTCAAGCAAGGCCGGCAAGTCACCAGCCTGGGCCTGCAACCGATCCTGCAAGGCCTGGCTGTGGGTGCTGTGGGCAGCCTGTTGCTGGGCGCAGCCATGGCCCACTGGACCGACGCCGCCCAACCCTGGCTGGACGCGGCCCTGACCGGCTTCAGCCTGGTGGCGCAGATGTGGATGGCGCAAAAACGCGTGCAGTGCTGGCCGTTGTGGATCACCGTGGATGTGATCTTCGTCGGGCTGTTCCTCTACAAAGGCCTGTACCTCACCGCCGCGCTCTACGCCTTGTTCACCGTGATCGCGGTGCAGGGCTGGCGTGAATGGCGCGCCGACCCGGCGTTGCACGCATGAAGGTGGTGGTACTGGCCGGCCCGGAATCCAGCGGTAAAAGCTGGCTGGCCGCCCAGTTGCAGGCACATTTTGGCGGGGTGATGGTGGGCGAATACGTGCGTTATTTCATCGACCACCACCAGCGCGATACCACCCTGGCGGATATCCCGGAGATCGCCCGGGGCCAGTTGGCCTGGGAAGATGCCGCCCGCGCCGCGCAGCCGGCGTTGCTGATCCTCGACACCAACCTGCTGACCAACAAGCTGTGGAGCCAGACCCTGTTTGGCGACTACCCGGCGTGGCTCGACAGCGAACTGCTCGCCCGCCACTACGACCTGCACCTGCTGCTGTCGCCGGAAGACGTGGAGTGGACCGCCGATGGCCAGCGCTGCCAGCCGGAGTTTGCCGATCGCCTGGCGTTTTTCCAGGCCAGTCGTGACTGGCTGGAGCAACATCATCAGCCGTTACGGGTCATCCGTGGGGATTGGCAAGCACGCCAGGACCAGGCCTTTTCAGCTGTGGAACAACTGCTGGATTGACCGGCGGGGACGGTTTTCATGCACCGCTCGTTACGCATGGCCCACTTTCAACGCTCTGGCACGCAGGGCTGAAGACCGGTTATCGGGTCAACGCAGTCCTCTACCCGGGGCACAGGTCAATCCTTAAAAGGAGATTGGCCTATGAACATGCGCATCGTTGCCCGCTTGATCAACTTGCCCGAAGACCGTGGCGTTCGTGTTGAAACCGCCGCCCATCACATCCTGCTGGTGCGTTCGGGTAGCGAGGTTCGTGCCTATCAGGCGGATTGCCCCCACGCCGGGGCGCCCCTGGAGCAAGGCGTGGTCTGTGACGGGAGGATCATTTGCCCGTGGCACAAGGCGGCCTTCCGGGTGGATGACGGCCAGGTCTGCGAGCCGCCCGCGCTGGTGCAGCTCAAGCAGTACCCGGTGCAGATTCACGACGGCGTGGTCAGTGTGGGCGACGAAGCACTGCCCTCGCCCGCTGCCCCGCACACCAACGATTCGCGCTGCTTTATCGTGATTGGCGCCGGTGCAGCCGGTTCGGCGGCCGTGGCCACGCTGCGCCGCAAGGGTTTCAGCGGCCGGTTGTTGTGGATCGACCAGGAACAGGACCCCGCCTACGACCGCACCGCCCTGAGCAAATTCGTCATCTGCGGCGAGATGCCGCCGCAGGAAACACCGCCCTTGCTGGACGAGGCCACCTGCCACGCGTCGCGGATCCACGGCGAAGTGCGCCATCTCGACCCTCAAGCCAAGCGCCTCGAGCTTGCGGACGGTCGCCATTTCGACTACGACGCCGCACTGCTGGCCACCGGCGGCGAAGCCAGGCCGCTGGATATTCCGGGCACCGTACTCAACAACGTGTTCGTGTTGCGCTCCCGGGACGATGCGGCGCGTATCGTCAAGGCGGCTCAACCGGGCTCGTGCGCAGTGATCATCGGCGACAGTTTTATCGGCCTGGAAGCCGCGTCCGCCTTACGCAAGCGCGGGTTGACGGTGCAGGTGGTGGGCCGTCACGAGATTCCGCTGGCGGCCCAACTGGGCAAGCGCATCGGTGCCTCACTGCGCCAATTGCATGAAGCCAACGGCGTGATATTCCACACCGCCAGCGAGCCTGCACGCCTGGAAGGCCACATGGACGTGACGACGGTGGTGCTGAAAAACGGCCACAGATTGGCCGCAGACCTGGTACTGATAGGCGTCGGCGTCACGCCTGCCACGGGGTTTGTCGAGGGGGTGGAAAAAGCCGAGGACCAGTCGCTGAAAGCCGATGCCGGTTTGTCTGTCGCGCCCGGACTATGGGCGGCGGGCGATATGGTGACCTTTCCATGGAACGGCCAACCCGTGCGCATCGAACACTGGCGTGTGGCGCAGCAACTCGGGGTGCTGGCGGCGCGCAATATGCTGGGCGCACAACAGGTGTTTGCCGATGTGCCGTTCTTCTGGACGTATCACTTCGGCAAGACCTTTGAACTGCTGGGCCACCCCCGCCACTGGAATCAGCTCCACGTGGAAGGCGACCTGCAGCGGCACGACTTCATCGCCCTGCTCTGCCAGGGCGACGAAGTGGAAGCGGTGGTTGCCTGTGAACATCAGCGAGCCATGGCGCTGCTCTCGCAACGCCTGAAGCACCCGTTGAAGAAGGCCGAGGTGCTGGAGCTGATCCGCGGGCTTTAGTAGCCCAGCGACAACCCGGTATTGCGCCGAGGGTCGTTGGCCCCATAGAAACGGTTATTGCCGACCGGCTTGCCGTCCAGGGACGGCGCGCCTACCAGGATCGCCGCCAGGTGGTTGGCGTCCTGCGGGCCGGCAAACTTGTGGCCCCAGCCTTCGAGGATTTTCTGGGTGTCGGGGCTCAGGGCAAAGCGTTCGATATTGGTCGCCTCAGGCAGCCATTGCTGGTGGAAACGCGGGGCGTCCACGGCTTCCTGGATGTTCATCTTGTAGTCGATCACGTTGAGGATGGTCAGCAACGTGGCCGTGATGATACGGCTGCCACCCGGCGTACCCACCACCATCACCGCCTTGCCATCCTTGGTGACGATGGTCGGGCTCATGGACGACAGCGGCGTCTTGCCCGGAGCAATGGCGTTGGCTTCGCCCTGCACCAGGCCGTACATGTTCGGCACGCCGATCTTGGAGGTGAAGTCGTCCATTTCGTCGTTGAGGATCACCCCGGTCTTGCTCGCCATCACGCCCGCGCCGAACCAGTCGTTGAGGGTGTAGGTCACCGAGACCGCGTTGCCCCACTTGTCGACGATGGAGTAGTGGGTGGTGTTATTGCCTTCGTGGGGCGAAACGCCCGGCTTGATGTCCTGGGAGATCCCGGCTTTCTGCGGGTCGATGGCAGCGCGCAGTTTGGCGGCGTAATCCTTGTCCAGCAGGTGCTCGACCGGGTTCTGCACGAAGTCCGGGTCGCCGAGGTAGCTGTTGCGGTCGACGTACGCGTGGCGCATGGCTTCGATCTGGTAGTGCAGGCCCTGGGCCGAGTGATAGCCGAGGTCGGCCATCGGGTAGCCTTCGAGGATGTTCATGATTTCGCAGATGACCACCCCGCCCGAGCTCGGTGGTGGTGCGGACACCACGTGGTAGCCACGGTAGTCACACTCGATGGGCGCCAGTTCGCGGGTCTTGTATTTGTCCAGGTCGGCTTGGGTGATGATGCCTTTGCCCGATTGGCTGGAATCCACAATCGCCTTGGCTACCCAGCCTTTGTAGAAGCCATCGGTGCCCTTGGCGGAGATTTCCCGCAGGGTTTTCGCCAGGTCTTTCTGCACCAGCTTCTGGCCCACCAGCATCGGCTCGCCTCCGTGCAGGAAGATGCCGCGCAGGTCTTTGTCTTTCTTGAATTCGTCAGTAGCGGTGTGCAGCAGGTCGACATCGCCCTGCTCCAGGGCAAAACCGTCTTCGGCCAGCTTGATCGCCGGGGCGATGACCTGGGCGCGCTTGAGGGTGCCGTATTTGCTCAGCGCCAGTTCCATGCCCGACACAGTGCCGGGAACGCCGACCGCCAGGTGGCCCTTGGAGCTGAGGTCCGGGACCACGTTGCCGTCCTTGTCCAGGTACATGTCGGCGGTCGCGGCCAGCGGGGCTTTTTCGCGGAAGTCGAGGAAGGTCTTGCGGCCGTCGGCCAGTTGCACGGTCATGAACCCACCGCCGCCCAGGTTGCCGGCCGCCGGGTACACCACGGCCAGGGCGTAGCCCACCGCCACCGCCGCATCCACGGCGTTGCCGCCGGCCTTGAGCACATCCACGCCCACATGGGTCGCCAGATGCTGGGCGGTGACCACCATGCCATTTTCGCCAGCCACCGGGGCCTGGGAGGCCGCCTGCACGCCGCCTACAGTCAGCACCAGCGCGGTGGCAATCAAAGTTCGGGTAAACGGTTGGTATTTCATCCCTGGCTACTCTGTTTATTAGAAGAACTCGAAAGTAATACGTTTCCGATCCAAGCCCCAGCGTTATGCCGCGTTTGTGACAGAGCCTGTCGGTAACGGAATAATGCCCATGCTATATTCCGGGCCTTTACGCCGCGCAGCAGAGGCTTTTCGATGGTGATCAAGAAGACCGGTATCCGCGCCCAGCAAGCCGACCAGACCCGCGCGCGGATTCTCCAGGCGGCGGTCAAGGTCTTCACCCGCGACGGCTATTCCGGCGGGCGTGTGGAAAGCATTTCCCGCGAGGCCGACTCCAACGACCGCATGCTGTATTACTACTTCGGCAGCAAGGAGCACCTGTTTGTGTGTGTGCTGGAGCACACCTATGAACAGTTCAACAAGGCCGAAAGCAAGCTCAAGCTCGACCTGACTGCACCGGTGCAAGCGTTGCAGGCGCTGGTGGGGTTTATCTGGAATTACTACGTCAAGCATCCCGAGTTTGTGGCGATCCTGAGCATCGAGAACCTGCACCAGGGCAGGCATGCGAAGCAGTCGGGTGAACTGCGGCGGTTGTCCGGGGAGGCGGTTGGGGTGTTGCGGCCGATCATTGAGGCGGGCCAGGCCCAGGGGCTGTTTCGTGAAGATGTGGACATCAAGCATGTGTACTTGATGATTGCTTCGTTGTGCTACTTCTATAACTCCAACCAGCACACGCTGAGTTCGTTTTTGGGGGAGGATTTGGCGGATAAGACCCAGCAGCGGGATTGGCTGGGGTTTATCAGTGATCTGGTGTTGCGCGGGGTATGCGTGACACCGCCCATCCAACGGTAGAACCTGGATCTAAATGTGGGAGCGGGCTTGCTCGCGAATGCGGTGTATCAGTCAATATATTTGGCGACTGACGAACCGCTTTCGCGAGCAAGCCCGCTCCCACATTTTTTGACCGTGTGAATCAATGGGTACCGGGATTGGCTCGCAGGTGTGCCACGGTTTGCTCCAGGCTTTCCCACTGCGGTGCATGGGGTGCGAAGCGCCCGCGCAGGTAGGCGGCCAACTCCGCCACTTGGGTGTTCGACAAACTGTCCTTGAACGCCGGCATGTAACCCAGATCCTTGGTCGCCGGAGTGCTGATCCCTTGCAAAATCACCTTGATCAGGTTGTCCGGTCGATCGCTGTGCACATTGGTATTGGTCGCCAGTGACGGGCTGACGCCGAACAGCTTCGGGCCCTGTCCGTCGGCATGGCAGGCCTTGCATGAACCTTCGAATACCCGTCGCCCATTGGCATTGGGCACCGTCGCAGCTGCCACCACCTGCGCTTCGGCGGCGCCGCTGTCGTTCAGCGAAGCCAGGTACACCGCCATCGCGCGGATGTCGGTCTTGGGCAGTTTCGCCAGTTCAGTCACGACCGGTCCCATCGGCCCCGTTGCCACGCCATGGGCATCGGAATAACCAGTGCTCAGGTAGCTGAACAATTGGTCTTCGGTCCACGGCGTCGGCGCCTTGGACAAGCCATTCAAGGCCGGCGCTTCCCAACCGTCCACCCTGCCGCCCGCGAGGAACGCATTGCCGCCCTTCTCCGCCCCCATCAGGTTGCGCGGCGAATGGCACGCCGCGCAGTGCCCCAAACCGTTGACCAGGTAAGCGCCACGATTCCATTGCTCGCTGCGCTGTGGCTGCACGCTGATTTCTCCGCGGCGCAGGAACAGCGCATTCCAGCCGGCCATCAACGGCCGGATATTGAACGGAAACTTCATCGCATTCGGCACCGGTGCCTGGCTCACCGGCGCCTGGGACATCAGGTAGGCATACAGCGCCTGCATGTCGGCATCGTTGATATTGCGAAACGCCGTATAGGGAAACGCCGGGTACAGGTTGCGCCCGTCGCGGCCAATGCCGTCGCGCATCGCCCGCTCGAACGCCGGGTAGGACCAGTTGCCAATCCCGGTTTTCTCATCCGGGGTGATGTTGCTGCTGTAAAGGGTGCCGAACGGCGTATGCATCGCCAGCCCGCCGGCATTGGTGGCACCGCCCGGTGCCGTGTGGCACACCGCGCAATCCCCCACGGCGGCCAGCAAGCGCCCGCGCTCCAGGGTGGCCTTGGACCAGGTGCCTGCACTGGGCGGTGCAATCGGGGCAATTTCGCTGTGAAACGGCCACGCGGTAGCAGCCATGCCCAGCACCGCGCCAAAGGCGGCGAACAATGAGCCGAACAACCATTTGCGGCGCTTTTCCGGGGACTTCGCCGGCTCGCCCAGGGCGCCAGCATTCAGCGCCGCCAATACCCGCTCGGGAGTAATCGGCAGCTCGCGAAAACGGATGCCGGTGGCGTCATAGATCGCGTTGGCAATCGCCGCCGCGCTGGGCACCGAGGCCGACTCACCGGCGCCCATCGGGGGCTGGTCCTGGCGCGGCATCATCAGTACGTCGATCTGCGGCACTTCCGGGAAGGTCAGGATCGGATAACCGCCCCACTCCTTGCTCGCCACGGTCGACTCTTCAAAGGTCACGCGCTCCTTGAGCACACGGCTGGTGGACTGGATCACATTGCCGTGGATCTGATGCTGCACCCCTGCGGGGTTGATCATCATCCCCGAGTCATGCCCGATCACCACCCGCGTCACCGAGACATCGCCGGTCTGCTTGTCGATGGCCACGTCCGCGACCCACGCCGCCCACGCCGCGCCGAAGCCGGGAAACTTGCTGTGGATGTAGCGCGCGTAGGCAAAGCCCCGACCACGCAGCAGGTGGTCCTCATTCGCGGTTTGCATCGGCGCGGTGCGCGGTGCCCAGTTGGCGCGTTCGGCGGTGGATTTCACCAGGTCGATGGCGCGCTCGTCCTTCAGGTAACGCAGGCGGTACTCCACCGGGTCGACCCCGGCGGCAAACGCCAGTTCGTCGATATAGGATTCATGGGCGAAGGTGTTGGGCAACGCCGACACACCGCGCATCCACGAGGCGCGAACGATCGGCGCCATGTCGTTGATGGTGACGCGCATGTTCGCGATGTCGTAGGGCGGGATCGAGGTGCGGTCGCCCATCTCGAACATCGCCGCCACCGGCTCGACCCGGCCGGTCAACAGCAGCGCCAGGGTGGGCGCGCCGTTGGACGGGTAGCTGGTTTCAAAGTCATAGGCGGCGATGCTGCCGTCGGCGTTCAGGCCGCCGTCGACATCCATCAATTGCGCGGTGCCCTTGGGCTCCCACAGGTGCTCCTGTTCGCGGGTCAGTTGCACCCGCACCGGCTTGCCCACCGCACGCGACAGCAGCAAGGCGTCGGCGCATACATCATCGGCGCAGTTGCGGCCGTAGCAGCCGGCGGCCTCCATGCGAATCACGTCGATGGACGCTTCCGGGCATTCCAGCAACCAGGCCAGGTCGGCCCGCAGCAGGTGCGGGTTCTGGCTGCCCGACCAGATGCGGCTGCCACCGGGCTGATAATCCGCCACGCCACAGGACGGGCCGATGGAGCCGTGCATCTGGTATGGCCACAGGTAGGTGCGCGGCATGCGCTGGCTGGCGGCGGCCAGGGCTGCGTCGACGTTGCCCTGGTCGAGCACGGTGCGGCGTACCCGCGGGTTGTCGCGGATTGCCTGCTCCACATCGCTCATGTCCGGCAGTGGGTGGTTCCAGGGTTTCCAGTGCACCTGCAGTTCCTGGGCGGCCTTGATTGCCTGCTCTTCGCGCAAGGCCACCACGCCGACAAAATCACGGATCACCACCACCGCAACAATGCCCGGGATATGGGCGATGGAAGACTCGTCGACCTTCAGCAGGCTGTTGCCGACAAAGTCACCGCAATCCAGGCCCGCATACGGTGGGCGGATCACCCGACCGTGGAGCATGTCCGGCACGCGCATGTCGTGCACGTACGTCAGTTCGCCGGTGGCCTTGCCCGGGATATCCACCCGGGCTGCGCCCTTGCCCACCAGGCGGTAATCGGCGGTGGCCTTGAGCGGTGCATCGCCGCTGATGCGCAGTTGGTCATGCTCGCCCGTCACCAGTTCACCATAAGTGATGGTGCGCCCGTCTTCGCCGCGGATAACGCCTGCGTCGACCTTGAGACTTTGAGCATTTACGGACCAGCGTTGCGCCGCCCGCGCCAGCAGGAAACGCCGGGCTTCGGCGGCGGCATTGCGCAGCGGAATCGCGGAGATCTGCAAGGTTGCGCTGGCAATGGTCGCGCCCTGGTTCGGCGCACGCTCGGTGTCGCCCAGCACCATGCGCACCTGGTCCATGGTCAGGTCCAGTTCTTCAGCGACGATCTGCGCCAGGGAGGTGCGAATGCCGGTGCCCAGGTCCACGTGCCCGTTGAAGGCGTACACCAGCCCGTCATCGTTCACTGCGATAAACAGCCCCAGCTCCTTGGGCTTGACGGTCGGTGTGCCGCCTTTGGCCACCGGCCCCGAAGGTGGCAGCACATCGTCGACGATCAGCAGGACGCCGGCCTTGGCCAGCCATTGGTCGCGGGAAGGGATTGCGTCAGTCATGGTCATCGATCCACGTTCAAGGCGTTTGGCGGGCGGCACGCAGCACCGCGCGGAGGATTTCGATATGGGTGCCACAGCGGCAGAGGTTGCCAGACAGTTCGCTGCGCACCTCGGCTTCGCTGGGGTTGGGATTGCGGTCGAGCAAGGCCTTGGCGGTCATGATCATGCCGTTGAGGCAGTAGCCGCACTGGGCGGCCTGTTCATCGATGAAGGCCTGCTGCACCGGGTGCGGGGTCTGGCGGGTGCCGAGGCCTTCGAGGGTGACGATGTTGCGTCCCACGGCACCCGACAGGGGGAAGACGCAGGAGCGTGCAGCCACGCCGTCGATGATCACCGTGCAGGCGCCGCACTCCCCCAGGCCGCAGCCGTATTTGGGGCCGTTGAGTTGCAGATCATTGCGCAGGATCAACAACAGCGGGGTGTCGGCCATTGCGCTGACTTCGCTGGTGTGGCCGTTGACCTCAAGCGTTACCGTGATGTTCTGGCTGGTCATTCGCTTCGCCCGTTGGATTTGGTGAAGTGTCCACTACATCAAACAGTCAAAAAAAAGCGTCGCGTACCTGGGGTCTCGCGACACACTTGACGGGTGAAGTGGTTACTACATCAACGTAGAGCAAAAACGGTGCCAGAAGATGGATGAATAGCTGTGGCGAGGGAGCTTGCTCCCGCTGGGTTGCGAAGCGACCCCAAAAGATGGGCCTGCTGCGCAGTCCAGCGGGAGCAAGCTTCCTCACCACAGGGGATCGGGGTCAGGTTTGGGGGTCTTCGATCATTTTGCGTAGCAGGAAGAGTACGGCGACGCGTTCGGCAGGGTTGAGGTTGCTCAGGGTCAGTTCGGTGATGGTGGCGGCGCAGGGCACGGTTTGCTGCACCAGGGCGGCGCCGGAGTCGGATAGGTTGACCACGACTTTGCGTTTGTCCTGCGGGTCGGGTTCGAGGGTGATCAGTTCGCGGGCCTTGAGGCGTTCGACGATGCCACGGATGGTCGCCTGGTCGACGGCGGTGGCCTTGACCAGTTCGGTGAGCGAACTTGCACCGTGATCGCGCAGGGCGCACAGGGTGACGAACTGCACGGCGGTGAGCTGGGAGTCGCCGACGTTCTGCTGGAAGATCGCCAGGTGACGCTGGTAGGCCTTGCGCAGCAGGTGGCCGACTTGTTCGGAGAAAACGTAGGAATCAGGCACGGCGGGCTCGGGAAGGCGGTGGTCGATGGGGTGGCATGATGGCGGGGTTGTGGAAATGACTCAAGGATCTCATTGCCGGAACGCGGTTGAAATGTGGGAGCGGGCTTGCTCGCGAATGCGGTGTGTCAGGTGGCGCATGTGTGACTGACGTACCGCATTCGCGAGCAAGCCCGCTCCCACATTGGATGTTTAGTGGGCCAGGGAGGCCTTGGGGGCTACGACGTCGCCGGCGATGACTACGGCCTCATCATCGAGGTAGACGTCGCAATTGCGCAGCGGGATGTCCATGTGGCACGGGGTCTTGCGGGTGCCGCCGACTTCGGTGTTCGGGCCGGTGGAGAACAGGAAGTTGCCGTAGAACGCGCGGGCGTCCATGCACATGCCGTCGTTCTTGTCGTGCAGGCCCATGGCCGTCCATTGCGCCCGTGGCTGCAGGCCCCAGCCGATGTGGGAGATGCCATATACCTCGGGGTCGTTGAAGTATTTCATGTAGTCGCGCAGGTATTCGGCCTCGAAACCACCGTGGATTCTGGTGATGAAGCCCTTCTCGATCTCCAGGGTGATTTTCTCCCGGGTGTAGGTCTTGAACGGCAGCAGGATGTCGCCGATATCCAGCACCAGCACGCCCTCTGCAGTTTCCTCATTGGGCCAGGAGAACAGGAAGCCGCTCGGCCAGTGGTCCCAGCGTCCCGGTTCGTCGGCAAAGCCGTATTCGGTGACGGACGGGTATTGCCCCAGCGCCGCCCGGAAATCACTGCCGGCGCGGGATTTGACGTGGATCGAGCGGGCTTTTTTCAGCAGTTCTTCAGCGGCCAGCACGCGCACTTTGTCCTCTTCGGTCGGCAGCATGCGCGCCAGCACTTCCGGGGGTTCAACCGCCAGCAGGATGCGCGTGCCGGTCTTGAGGATCTGTTCCTGCTCCGGCGAGTGCAACAGCATCATGGTGTCGACGATCAGGTCTGCCGCTTCCAGCGCCCGCTGCGCCGCGATATTGCCGGTCAGGGCAGTGTCGCCACAGTAGGCGGTCATGTCATTGCCCATCGCCCGGGGATGGTTGAACGACGGCAACTCCACCGCATACACCTTGGCCCCCAGGCGCTGCGCCGCGTCCATCGCGGCGCGCACGGTGCGCGGGTCGGAGTAATGGCTCTTGAGCACGGCGACGCTCTGGGTCGGGTCGACCTTCGAGAGCTTCAACACATGCTCAAACATCTGGGTCAGTTCGCAATCACTTACCGGCATTTCCTGTCTCCTCAGCTGCTGCACCAAGATCTTGCAGGGCGCTTCACTCTAGTGCGTTTTTATAGCGTATACGCCAATTAATCACGATAAGAACTGATTTCATCATGGACTGCAAGCACCACGCCAAAACGTTACGAATCCACACAAGCCCAGTTATATATGGAGATAACCGGTTACAGGGGATCGATATGGCCAAAAAAACAATTTTTCAGGCGTGGGCTTTTCATTTGAAAAAATGAGCGTATACACTTTAAAAACCTTGCGGACAGACGCCGCCGGCCATTATTCGAAAAAGAGGACCACGCCCCATGGGAAGCACACAAAAAATCGCAATCGTCGGCGCCGGCCTTGGCGGTGCCGCCGCTGCCACCCTGCTGCAACAGGCAGGGTTCGACGTGGACATCTACGAGCAGGCGCCGGAGTTTTCCCGCCTGGGTGCCGGGATCCACATGGGCCCCAACATCATGAAAATCTTCCGCCGCATGGGCATCGAAAAACAGCTGGACCTGATGGGGTCGCACCCCGAGCACTGGTTCAGCCGCGATGGTGAAACCGGCGACTACCTGTCACGCATTCCCCTGACTGGCTACGGCGCGTCCTACATCACCGTGCATCGCGGCGATCTGCACGCGCTGCAGATGTCCACCCTCAAGCCCGGCACCCTGCACTTCAACAAGCGCCTGGAAACCCTTGAAGAAACCGATACCCAGGTGCGCCTGACTTTCGCCGACGGCGAGGTAACCTACGCCGACATCGTGATCGGTGCCGACGGCATCAACTCGCGCATTCGTGAAGAGCTGCTGGGTGCCGAAAAACCGCTGTACAGCGGCTGGGTCGCGCACCGTGCGCTGATCCGTGGCGACCAGTTGGCCAAGTACGACCTGAAGTTCGAAGACTGCATCAAGTGGTGGACCGAGGACCGGCACATGATGGTCTACTACACCACCGGCAACCGCGACGAGTACTACTACGTCACCGGCGTGCCGCACCCGGAATGGGACTTCCAGGGCGCCTTCGTCGACAGCAGCCGGGAGGAGATGTTCGACGCCTTCAAGGGCTACCACCCGACCGTCCAGGCCCTGATCGAATCCACCGAAAGCGTGACCAAATGGCCGTTGCGCAACCGCAACCCGCTGCCGTTGTGGAGCCGTGGTCGCCTGGTATTGCTGGGCGATGCCTGCCACCCGATGAAACCCCATATGGCCCAGGGCGCCGGCATGGCCATCGAAGACGCCGCGATGCTGACGCGCTGCCTGCAGGAAACAGGGATCGGCGACTACCGCACCGCGTTCGAGCTGTATGAAGCCAACCGCAAGGAACGCGCGTCCCGGGTGCAGGCCGTGTCCAACGCCAACACCTGGCTGCGCACCCAGGAAGATCCGGACTGGGTCTACGGCTATGACCTCTACGCCCAGCAACTGAAATCGGGGGTGGCGGCGTGAGCAGCTTTCTCTATGGCGGCAACGTCCAGGCCAATGGTATCCGCCAGCATTACCTGCGTTACGGCGGCAAGGGCCCGGCACTGATCCTGATTCCCGGTATCACCAGCCCGGCGATTACCTGGGGTTTTGTCGCGGAACGCCTGGGTTTGCACTTCGACACCTACGTGCTGGACGTGCGCGGTCGCGGCCTGTCGTCCACCGGCCCGGAGCTGGACTACAGCGCCGACACCTGCGCCGATGACATTGGCGCGTTTGCCGACGCCCTGAAGCTCGACAGCTATCACCTGGTCGGCCATTCCATGGGCGCGCGGTTTGCCGTACGCAGTGCGGTGCGCCATCCACAAGGTGTCAACCGCGTGGTGTTGATCGACCCGCCGATGTCCGGCCCGGGTCGCCGCGAATACCCAAGCAAACTGCCGTGGTACGTCGATTCGATTCGTCAATCCCAGGTCGGCATGGATGCGGAGGCGATGCGCGCCTTCTGCGCCACCTGGACCGAGGAACAACTGCAACTGCGCGCCGAATGGCTGCACACCTGCTACGAGCCGGCGATCGTGCGTGCGTTCAATGACTTCCATACCGTCGATTTCCATCAGGACCTGCCGCACCTGGAGGCTCCTGCCCTGCTGATTGTTGCCGGACGCGGCGGTGTAATTCAGGCCGAAGATGTCGCGGAAGTCCGACAGTTACAGCCGACCCTACAGGTCGCCCATGTGCCAAATGCAGGACACATGATCCCCTGGGATGACCTTGAAGGCTTTTTCGCTGCCTTCGGCGACTTCCTCGGCCAGCCCCTGACTGCATAACGGAGACCATCATGCTCAAGCCTTATCGCATCGGCCAGATTGTGCCGAGCTCCAACACCACCATGGAAACCGAGATCCCGGCGATGCTTAACGCGCGCCAGGCGATCCGCCCGGAACGTTTCACCTTTCACTCCAGCCGCATGCGCATGAAGCAAGTGCGCAAGGAAGAACTGGCGGCCATGGACGGTGAGTCCGACCGTTGCGCCATCGAACTGTCCGACGCCAAGGTCGACGTGCTGGGCTACGCCTGCCTGGTAGCGATCATGGCCATGGGGCTGGGTTACCACCGCAAGTCCGAGCAACGCCTGCGCAAGGCCACCGCCGACAACGACGCCAACGCCCCGGTGATCACCAGCGCCGGCGCCCTGATCGAAGGCTTGAAAGTCATGGGCGCCAAACGCATCGCCATTGTTGCGCCGTACATGAAACCGCTGACCGAACTGGTGGTGAACTACATCCGCGAAGAAGGCTTTGAAGTGGTGGACTGGCGCGCCCTGGAAATCCCCGACAACCTCGAAGTGGCCCGCCACGACCCGGCCAACCTGCCGGCGATTGTTGCCGGGATGAACCTGGAAGGTGTCGACGTAATTGTACTGTCGGCCTGCGTACAAATGCAGTCGCTGCCCGTGGTCGCGAAGGTCGAAGCCCAGACCGGCCTGCCGGTACTCACCGCCGCCATCGCCACCACCTACGCCATGCTCAAGGCCCTGGACCTGGAACCCATCGTCCCCGGCGCCGGCGCCCTGCTCTCCGGCGCCTACTAAAAACGCTTTTGTGGCGAGGGAGCTTGCTCCCGCTGGGGTGCGAAGCGCCCCCAAAAAAACAGGCCTGCTACGCAGCCCAACGGGAGCAAGCTCCCTCGCCACAAGGTTATGTGCACTGTCCATTACCGAGGACTGAAAGATGAGCGAACAATCCGCCGACGCCAACTACCAGGGCGTCTGGGGTAACCGAATCGGCTTCGGCAAAAAATCCGCCCTGCTGATGATCGACTTCATGCAAGGCTATACCACCGAAGGCGCGCCACTGTTTGCCCCCGAAGTGCGCATCGCCGTGGCCGAAAGCGTCGAGCTGCTGGCCTGCGCCAGGCGTCACGGAATCAGCGTGGTGCACACCAATATCCGCTACCATCCGGGCCATTTCGCCGACGGCGGTATCTGGGTAAAAAAGGCCCCGGTGATGAAAGACATGGTCGAGGGTAACCCCCTCGCCGCCTTCTGCACCGAAGTGCTGCCCCTGGCCAATGAAGTGGTCATCACCAAACAATACGCCAGCGCGTTTTTCGGCAGCAGCCTGGCCCCGATGCTGCACGCCCAGGGCATCGACACCGTGGTGCTCGCCGGCTGTTCCACCAGCGGCTGCATCCGGGCCACCGCAGTGGATGCGGTGCAACACGGGTTTCGTACCATCGTCGTGCGCGAATGCGTCGGCGACCGCCACCCGGCGCCCCATGAAGCCAACTTGTTCGATATCGACAGCAAGTACGGCGACGTGGTGAGCAAGCAGGAGGCGATGAGCAAGTTCAAGGAGCAATAACGCGTCAACAGGAACCACGACAAAGAGCGTGGTCCGGAAAAAACTGAGCGCCCACGCTGGAATGCAGTCGAATGTGGGAGCAAGCCCGCTCCCACACTTGATCACCTCCAACAGGGCCACCTCAGTCTTCTGTCACTGCCTTTGGAAGTCGCTTTCACAGCACTCCGAAGTGCTGAAAAAGCGGCCGTATAAAAACCATAAGTCACCGCCAGGAGACACCCCAATGCCCATTGCGAATGCAGCGCCCGCGACTACGGTCGCCGATCCGGTCCACACGCTCTACCACAAGATCACCTGGAAGCTGATTCCGTTCCTGTGTTTCTGCTACCTCGCGGCCTACCTGGACCGCATCAATATCGGCTTCGCCAAACTGCAGATGCTCGACCAGCTGCACTTCAGCGAAACCGCGTTCGGCCTCGGTGCCGGGCTGTTTTTTGTCGGCTATATCATCTTCGAAGTCCCCAGCAACCTGATCCTGGAAAAGGTCGGGGCGAAGATCTGGATCGCCCGCATCATGATCACCTGGGGCCTGCTGTCGGCCTGCACCATGCTGGTCACCTCCACCACCCAGTTCTACATCCTGCGGTTCCTGCTGGGTGCGGCCGAAGCCGGGTTTCTGCCGGGCGTGCTGTATTACCTGACCACCTGGTTTCCCACCCATCGCCGGGGGCGGATCATCGCCCTGTTCATGATCGGCCTGCCGCTGTCCAGCGTGATCGGCGGCCCGTTGTCCGGCTGGATCATGGGCCACTTCGACAACATGGCCGGCCTGCGCGGCTGGCAGTGGCTGTTTCTGATCGAAGCGGTGCCCAGCGTGCTGCTCGGTGTGTGGACCTTCTGGGCGCTGCCCAATACCTATCAGCAAGCCAAGTGGCTGTCGCCGGAAGAAAAAAACCTGCTGGAAAGCGAACTGCGCAAGGACGACGCCGACGGTGCCGCCAGCAAACACAGCTTCCGCGACGGCTTCTTCAACCTCAAGGTGTGGATGCTCGGCGGTATCGACTTCTCGATCCTGCTCAGTGCCTATGCCATGGGGTTCTGGATGCCCACATTCATCCGCAACGCCGGGATTACCGACACTTTCCACATCGGCATCCTCACGGCCCTGCCCAGCGTGGCGGCCCTCTTGGGCATGCTGCTGATCGGCGCCAGCTCCGACAAACACCGCGAACGCCGCTGGCACATCATCGTGCCGTTCTTCATCGGCGCGGCGGCGATGGCTACCAGCACGTTCTTCACCCATAACGTGGTCGCCACCGTGGCGCTGTTTGCGATTGCCTCGGCGGCGATCATCGGTGCGGTGCCGGTGTTTTTCAGCCTGCCGGCGACCTTCCTGAAAGGCACCGCAGCGGCCACCGGCTTTGCCCTGGCCTGCTCGCTGGCGAACATCGCGGGCCTGGTGAGCAACTCGTTGATGGGCGTGGCGATTGACGTCACCGGCAGCAGCGCAGGGGCCTTGTGGTTTTTTGCCGGCTGCCTGATTCTCAGCAGCTTCCTGGTGATCGCCTTGCCGGCGAAGCTGGTAAACCGTTAACAACAACAATTTTTCGGGTGAGTCTCCATGCAAGGTTTCATCAAGCGCTGTGCCCTGCTTGTCGCCGTGGGCCTGTGTGCCGGTACGGCGCAGGCCGCAGAAAAGGTCATCTTCGACACCGACTTCAACGTGCTCAACGATGACGGCCAGGCCTTTATCATGCTCGCCCAGTTGCACGGGCAAAAACGCATCGACCTGCTGGGCATGACCCTGGTCAGCGGCAACGCCTGGGTCGACCAGGAACAGGTCGACGCCCTCAAGGCGGTGGAACGCATGGGTGTGGAGAAGGAAGTCGGCGTGTATTCCGGCGCCGCCTACCCGCTGCTGCATGACTACGCCACCTATGAGGCGGAAAAAGCCCTGTTCGGTTCCGGCTGGCCGGGTGCGTTCAAGAACCCGCGGCCAACCAGTGCCTCACAACTGGTCGCGCCACCGGACGGCCTGGCGACCCACACCAGGCTGCGCAAGGAAACCGCCGCCCAGTTCATCGTCGACAGCGTACGGGCCAACCCCCACGAGGTAACGATCCTGGCGGTCGGCCCACTGACCAACATTGCCCTGGCGATTCGCTCGGCACCGGACATCGTGCCGCTGATCAAGCGCATCGTGTACATGGGCGGCGCGCTGGAGATTCCGGGCAACACCACGCCGGCGGCGGAGTTCAACTGGTGGTTCGACCCGGAGGCGGCGAAGATCGTGTTGCGCTCGCCCATCGAACACGTGATTTTTCCCAACGATGTCTGTGAGAAAGTCACCTTCGACAAGTCGGTGTATGAGCGGGTGATCGCACACAAAGGCCCGATTGCCGACCTGTACAAGCACGAGTTCGGGCCACTGTTCGCCAAGGACCCGGCTTACCACAGCTTCACCTGGGACAGCCTGCCGGCACTGTTTCTCGTGAACCCCGGGATCGTCACCGAATCCCGCGAGCTGTGGGTGGACGTGGATGCCACCTTCGGCGCCGACTATGGCCGGGCACTGGGCTACAAGAAAGGCGCGCCGGTCGGCACGCAAAAGGCCAAGGTGGTCTTCGCGGTGGACCAGAAGCAGTTCTGGGACGGTTATGTAGGGTTGGTGACGCTGCCGACGCCGGTCAACATCTTCCGCTGAGTGCGCCGGAACTTGAGGGGCTGTGGTTTAATTGCGCGCCTTTGCCCAGCCCTTCAAGGAATCCGTTGTCGATGAATCAGCCCGCCACCAAAGTCCTGGTCATTGGCTACGTCTGGCCAGAGCCTCGCTCCTCGGCGGCCAGCGGGCACATGATGCAGATTCTGGAGAGTTTCCTGGCCCAAGGCTGGGACATCACCTTCAGCAGCCCGGCGGTCACCGGCGAACACAAGGCCGACCTGCCCGCCCTGGGCATTCGCGAATGCGCGATCGAGTTGAATAACAGCAGTTTCGACGCGTTTATCCAGCAATTGGCTCCGGATATCGTGCTGTTCGACCGTTTCATGATGGAAGAACAGTTCGGCTGGCGCGTGGAAAAATCCTGCCCGAATGCTCTTCGGGTGCTGGAAGCATCCGACCTGCAAAGCCTGCGGGACGCCCGCCACCAGCGCCTCAAGGATTTCCTGAAGGCGCACCCCGAAGCTGATGACTTCGACGCGCTGTTCAGCCGGGACCTGGCCGCCGAATTCGATGACATGGCCGATACCGACCTGGCCAAGCGCGAGATCGCCGCGATCTACCGCTGCGACATCAGCCTGATGATCTCCGATGTGGAAATCCAGTTGCTGACCGAACACTTCAAGGTGCCCGCTGCCCTCCTCCACTGGTGCCCGCTGATGCTGGTGCCGCCCACCGAAGCCTTTGCCCCCTTTGAGGACCGTGCCCACTTCCTGAGCATCGGCAATTTCCGCCATGCGCCGAACTGGGATGCGGTGTTGTGGATGAAGAACAGTGTGTGGCCGCTGATCCGCCAGCAACTGCCCGGCGCTCAACTCCACGTGTACGGCGCCTATACGCCACCCAAGGCCACCGCGCTGCACAACCCGGCCCAGGGCTTCCACGTGATGAATTGGGCCGAGGATGCATTGCAGGTCATGAGCGCTGCGCGTATCTGCCTGGCGCCACTGCGCTTTGGTGCCGGGATCAAGGGCAAGCTGGCCGACGCGATGCTCTGCGGCACACCCAGCGTTACCACACCGATTGGCGCCGAAGCCATGGGCGAACCGTGGCCCGGCGTGGTCGAACATAGCGCCAATGCACTGGCTGCTGCGGCGGTTGCGTTGTATCAAGACCCGCCACGCTGGACCCAGGCCCAGGAAGATGGCCGGCAGTTACTGGCCCGCCGTTACGCCCACGACCTCCACGGCCCGGCCCTGGTGGAGCGCCTGGAGCAGTGCCGCCGCCAGTTGGCCGAGCACCGTCGGAACAATTTCACCGGCAGCATGCTGCGCCACCACCTGCACAAAAGTACCCAGTACATGGCGCAGTGGATCGAGGCGAAAAACCGTACGCTGTAGACACAGACGCTGGCGAGGTGGCGCGCAAGGGGGCATTATCCTTTTCGCAACCACAATAAAGCGACTGCAGCATGACCCGAGCAGCGAGAATCACCGATCCTTCCTACGAGCTGATGGACGATCACAACGGTCTGTCCATCATCTATCGCCAACACGGCTTCCCGTGCCCGTTGGTGCGCTGGCATTTCCACAAGGAATACGAGCTGCACCTGATCGTTGCCAGCTCCGGCAAGGTGTTTATCGGCGACTACATCGGCAACTTCTACCCGGAAAGCCTGTTCCTCACCGGCCCCAACCTGCCCCATAACTGGATCAGCCAGGTGGCCGAGGACGAAGTGGTGCCCAAGCGCGACATGCTGGTGAACTTCACCGACGAGCTGTTCGACGGCGGCAGCCATGTCTTTGCCGAGCTCAAGACCCTGGCGCCACTGCTGGAACGGGCGCAATACGGCATCGAATTTCGCTGCAAGAAAACCATCGCCCAGGCCATGACCCTGATGCAGCGCATCGAGGACGCCCAAGGCATGGCGCGCCTGGGGCACTTCTTCATCCTGATGGAAGTGCTGAGTGCCTGCGAGGACTACCAACTGCTCTCCGGCGTGACCACGCCGCAACTGGCGGACGAACACAGCATCGACCGCACCAACCGCGCGGTGGACTACATTTTTGCCCACTACGCGCGGGAGCTGTCCCTGGAAGAGGTGGCCGAATACCTCGGCATGAAACCCACCTATTTCTCCCGCGTATTCAAACAAGCCACCGGCCGCACCTTCATCGAATTCGTCAACCGCCTGCGCATCAGCAAGTCCTGCGAGCTGCTGGCCGATGGTGACAAAGCCGTGACCGATGTGTGCTTCGAGTCAGGCTTCAACAACATCTCCAATTTCAACCGCCGCTTCCAGCAGCTCAAGGGCATGACCCCCTCGCACTACCGGCGCCTGGCGGTGCAGCGGTTAACCGAGCAGAACCTCGCCTGAAAACGCGCGCTCCTGTGGGAACCCGCTTGTGTGGGAGCGGGCTTGCTCGCGAATGCAGTGTGTCAGGCAGCGCAAATGTCGGCTGATTCACCGCCTTCGCGAGCAAGCCCGCTCCCACATTTGCATCGCGCTCACGCAGGAAGCCGATCGCTCCCAGCGAATCGTTTCAGCAATTTTCCGCTGCAGTGCAAAAAAGTATCAGTAAAAGTGCTCCCAAGGATTTGTCAGCACGTCAATTGAAGGCTGTAATCAACGCACACTCTTCCAGCTGTCGTGGAAGACACAACAACAATAACTGTCCTTCTGCAGCCCCTGGGCGCAGAAATGGAGTGCGCGATGAAGTTCACAGCCAAAGCTCTGCTTGCCTGCACCTGCATGACCCTCAGCGCCGTCAGTCTTGGCGCGCAAACCCTGACCATTGCCACCGTCAACAACAGCGACATGATCCGCATGCAAAAGCTCTCGAAAACCTTCGAGACCGAGCATCCGGAGATCAAGCTGAACTGGGTGGTACTCGAAGAAAACGTCCTGCGCCAACGCCTCACCACCGACATCGCCACCCAGGGCGGACAGTTCGACGTGTTGACCATCGGCATGTACGAAGCTGCACTCTGGGGCGCCAAAGGCTGGCTGGAACCGATGAAGGACCTGCCTGCTTCCTACGACCTGGACGACGTTTTCCCTTCCGTGCGTGACGGTCTTTCCGTCAAGGGCTCGCTGTATGCCCTGCCGTTCTACGCCGAAAGCTCCATCACCTACTATCGCACCGACCTGTTCAAGGACGCCGGGCTGACCATGCCCGAGCACCCGACCTGGACCCAGATCGGCGAATTCGCCGCCAAACTCACCAACAAGGACAAGGAACAGTACGGCCTGTGCCTGCGGGGCAAAGCCGGTTGGGGCGAGAACATGGCGCTGATCACCACCTTGGCCAACGGCTACGGTGCACGCTGGTTCGATGAGAAGTGGCAGCCGGAATTCAACGGGCCTGAGTGGAAAGACGCGCTGAACTTCTACGTCGACAACATGAAGAAATCCGGCCCGCCGGGGGCTTCCAGCAACGGTTTCAACGAAAACCTGGCGCTGTTCAACAGCGGCAAGTGCGCGATCTGGGTGGACGCCAGCGTCGCCGGCTCGTTCGTCACCGACAAGACCCAAAGCAAAGTGGCTGACCACGTCGGCTTCACCTTTGCCCCGCACGAGAAGACCGACAAAGGTACTTCGTGGCTGTACTCCTGGTCCCTGGGGATTCCAACCAGTTCCAAAGCCAAGGACGCTGCCAAGGTGTTCACCACCTGGGCCACTTCCAAGGAATACAGCCAGTTGGTCGCCAAGACCGACGGGATTGCCAACGTACCGCCAGGTACCCGCAAATCGACCTACAGCGACGAATACATGAAGGCCGCGCCGTTTGCCAAGGTCACGCTGGAATCGCTGAAAGTCGCCGACCCGAAAGACCCGTCGGCCAAGCCGGTGCCGTATGTGGGCATCCAACTGGTGACCATTCCTGAATTCCAGGCGATTGGTACCCAGGTCGGCAAGTTCTTCTCCAGCGCACTGACCGGTGGCTCCACTGCCGAAAAAGCCCTGGCGGATGCACAGACCTTCACCGAACGCGAAATGAAGCGGGCCGGTTATCCCAAGTAACCCCCAACACCTGTAGGAGCGAGCTTGCTCGCGAAAAAGGTACATCCACCGCAGCGATGCGCCTGGAATACTTTCGCGAGCAAGCTTCGCTCCTACAGGGGCTTTGCGTACCTGTCTCTAATCGGTCCTGATCACCATGAATACCACCACTGCCCAAGTGCAAACCGCTACGCCGGACAAGCCGCGTAAAAGCCGCCTGATCAACCCCGGCTGGTTCCTCGTCAGCCCCTCGGTGGCCTTGTTGCTGCTGTGGATGATCGTGCCGCTGGGCATGACCCTGTACTTCTCGCTGATTCGCTACAACCTGCTCTACCCCGGCGAAAACCAATTCGTGGGCCTGGAGAACTTCACCTACTTCATCACCGACTCGGGCTTCCTGCCCGGCGCCACCAACACCCTGTTGCTGGTGGGCAGCGTGTTGCTGATCAGCGTGGTGTTTGGCGTATTGATCAGCGCCCTGCTGGAAGCCAGCGAGTTCTTTGGTCGCGGCCTGGTGCGGGTGTTGCTGATTTCACCGTTCTTCATCATGCCCACCGTCGGTGCGCTGATCTGGAAGAACCTGATTTTCCATCCGGTGTCGGGGATCCTCGCCTACGTGTGGAAGCTGTTCGGCGCCCAGCCGGTGGACTGGCTGGCCCATTACCCGTTGCTGTCGATCATTATCATCGTGTCCTGGCAGTGGCTGCCCTTCGCGATCCTGCTGCTGATGACCGCCATGCAGTCCCTCGACCAGGAACAGAAGGAAGCCGCCCGCCTCGACGGTGCCGGCGCCATCGCGATCTTCTGGCACCTGACCCTGCCGCACCTGGCACGTCCGATTGCCGTGGTGGTGATGATCGAAACGATCTTCCTGCTCTCGGTGTTCGCCGAAATCTTCACCACCACCAACGGTGGCCCCGGCTACGCCTCGACCAACCTCGCCTACCTGATCTACAACCAGGCGCTGGTGCAGTTCGACGTGGGCATGGCCTCGGCCGGGGGCTTGATTGCCGTGGTCATCGCCAATATCGCGGCGATCATCCTGGTGCGGATGATCGGCAAAAACCTGACTGACAAGCCTTGAGGGCCGCGCCATGACGCTTCAACAATCCCGCCGCCTGCAAAGCGTGCTGCTCGGCACCCTGGCCTGGGCCATCGCGATCCTGATTTTCTTCCCGATCTTCTGGATGGTGCTGACCAGCTTCAAGACCGAAATCGACGCGTTCGCCACGCCGCCGCAGTTCATCTTCACGCCGACGCTGGAGAACTACCTGCACATCAACGAGCGCAGCAACTACTTCAGCTACGCCTGGAACTCGGTACTGATTTCCTTCAGCGCCACCGCCCTGTGCCTGCTGATCTCGGTACCGGCCGCCTACTCCATGGCGTTCTACGAGACCAAGCGCACCAAGGGCACGCTGCTGTGGATGCTCTCCACCAAGATGCTGCCGCCGGTGGGCGTACTGATGCCGATCTACCTGCTTGCCAAGAGCTTCGGCCTGCTGGATACGCGCATTGCGCTGATCATCATCTACACCCTGATCAACCTGCCGATCGTGGTCTGGATGGTTTACACCTACTTCAAGGACATCCCCAAGGACATCCTCGAAGCCGCCCGCCTGGACGGCGCCACCCTGTGGCAGGAAATGGTCCGGGTGCTGCTGCCGATCGCCAAGGGCGGCCTGGCTTCCACGGTGCTGCTGTCGCTGATCCTGTGCTGGAACGAGGCGTTCTGGTCGCTGAACCTGACCTCGTCCAACGCCGCGCCGCTCACCGCGCTGATCGCCTCCTACTCCAGCCCCGAAGGCTTGTTCTGGGCCAAATTGTCTGCCGTGTCGACCCTGGCCTGTGCGCCGATCCTGATTTTTGGCTGGATCAGCCAGAAACAGCTGGTCCGCGGTTTGTCCTTCGGCGCCGTGAAGTAACGGCTCCTTCAAAAATATTTAGAAGCGGAGGCCCATCATGGCCAACCTGAAAATCAAGAATCTGCAAAAAGGCTTCGAAGGTTTCTCCATCATCAAGGGCATCGACCTTGAGGTGAACGACAAGGAATTCGTGGTGTTCGTCGGCCCGTCGGGCTGCGGCAAATCCACCCTGCTGCGCTTGATTGCCGGCCTTGAAGAAGTCACCGAAGGCACCATCGAGCTGGATGGCCGCGACATCACCGAGGTCACCCCGGCCAAGCGCGACCTGGCGATGGTGTTCCAGACCTACGCCCTGTACCCACACATGAGCGTGCGCAAGAACATGTCGTTTGCCCTGGACCTCGCCGGCGTCGACAAGAAGATTGTCGAGAGCAAGGTCAACGAAGCAGCACGTATCCTGGAGCTGGGCCCTTTGCTTGAGCGCAAGCCAAAGCAGTTGTCCGGCGGCCAGCGCCAGCGTGTCGCCATTGGCCGTGCGATTGTGCGTAACCCGAAGATCTTCCTGTTCGACGAACCCCTGTCCAACCTCGATGCCGCCCTGCGGGTGCAGATGCGCCTGGAGCTGTCGCGCCTGCATAAAGAACTGCAAGCCACCATGATCTACGTGACCCACGACCAGGTCGAAGCCATGACCCTGGCCGACAAGGTTGTCGTACTCAACAGCGGCCGCGTGGAACAGGTGGGCTCGCCGCTGGAGCTGTATCACCAGCCGGCCAACCTGTTTGTGGCAGGCTTTTTGGGCACGCCGAAAATGGGTTTCCTCAAGGGCAAGGTCACTCGCGTTGACCCACAGAGCTGCGAAGTCGAACTGGACGCCGGCGGCCGCATCAGCCTGCCCCTGAGCAGCGCGACCTTGAGCGTCGGCAGCGCCGTGACCCTGGGCATTCGCCCGGAGCACCTGGAAATCGCCGCGCCGGGGCAAGCCACCCTGACCGTCACCGCCGACGTCGGCGAGCGCCTCGGCAGCGACACCTTCTGCCACGTGATTACCGCCAGCAAGGAGCCGTTGACCCTGCGGATCCGTGGCGACATGGCCAGCCAATATGGCGAGACCCTGCAGCTGTACCTGGACCCGACCCAATGCCATCTGTTCGACGCTGAGGGTGTTGCCGTGGCCCGCCCACTGCGCGCCGCCGCCTGATTTCGCGAGAATTTCCCGATGAAACTGAACAAGCAAAACCTCACGCAACTGGCGCCCGAAGTGCAACTGCCGGCCTATGCGATTGCCAATACCAGCCAGGGCATCGCGCACATCGGCGTTGGCGGGTTTCACCGCGCCCACCAGGCGTATTACACCGATGCCTTGATGAATACCGGCGTGGGCCTGGACTGGAGCATTTGCGGCGTGGGCCTGCGGGCTGAAGACCGCAAGGCCCGGGACGACCTGGCCGGCCAGGACTACCTGTTCACCCTGTATGAACTGGGCGACACCGACGACACCGAAGTGCGCGTGATCGGCTCCATCAGCGACATGCTGCTGGCCGAAGACGGTGCCCAGGCGTTGATCGACAAGCTGGCCAGCCCGCAGATTCGCATCGTCTCGCTGACCATCACCGAAGGCGGCTACTGCATCGACGACAGCAACGGCGAGTTCATGGCCCACCTGCCGCAGATCCAGCATGACCTGGCCAACCCGGGCTCGCCGAAAACCGTGTTCGGGTTTATCTGCGCGGCGTTGACCCAGCGCCGGGCCGCCGGGGTGCCGGCATTTACCGTGATGTCCTGCGATAACCTGCCCCACAACGGCGCCGTGACTCGCAAGGCGTTGCTGGCCTTCGCCGCGCTGCATGACGCTGACCTGCACGAGTGGATCAAGGCCAACGTGAGCTTCCCGAATGCGATGGTCGACCGCATCACGCCAATGACCAGTACCGCGCACCGCCTGCAACTGCATGACGATCACGGCATCGACGACGCCTGGCCGGTGGTCTGCGAGCCGTTTGTGCAATGGGTGCTGGAAGACAAGTTCGTCAACGGCCGCCCGGCGTGGGAGACGGTGGGCGTGCAGTTCACCGACGACGTGACGCCGTATGAAGAGATGAAGATCGGCCTGCTCAACGGCAGCCACCTGGCATTGACGTACCTGGGCTTCCTGAAGGGCTATCGCTTCGTCCACGAGACCATGAACGACCCGTTGTTCGTGGCCTACATGCGCGCCTACATGGACCTGGACGTCACGCCCAACCTGGCGCCGGTTCCGGGTATCGACCTGACCGAATACAAGCAGACCCTGGTGGACCGCTTTTCCAACCAGGCGATTGCCGACCAGCTGGAGCGCGTGTGTTCCGATGGTTCGTCGAAGTTTCCCAAGTTCACCGTACCGACCATCAACCGCCTGATTGCCGATGGTCGCGAGACTGAACGTGCCGCGCTGGTGGTGGCGGCCTGGGCGCTGTACTTGAAAGGCGTGGATGAGAATGGGGTGATCTACCGCATTCCAGACCCTCGCGCCGAGTTTTGCCAGGGGCTGGTGACGGAAGATGCGTTGATCAGCAAGCGGCTGCTGGGGGTGGAAGAGATTTTTGGTACGGCTATTCCCAACTCGCCCGAGTTTGTGGCAGCGTTTGAGCGGTGTTTCGAGAGCCTGCAGGATGTGGGTGTGAGCAAAACGCTGGAGCGGCTGCTCGCCAACCTCAACTGACGGAACCGAATCAAAAATGTGGGAGCGGGCTTGCTCGCGAAAGCGGTGGATCAGTCAATATTTGCATAACTGACACACCCTATTCGCGAGCAAGCCCGCTCCCACATTGACCGAGTTCTCCATAACAATAGGCTGAGCGACCTACCATGACCCAGCAAAACCTCTACCTCGGCATCGACTGCGGCACCCAGGGCACCAAGGCCATCGTGCTGGACGCCAGCAGCGGCAAAGTCCTGGGCCTGGGCGCCGCCAGCCACACGCTGATCAGCGGTGCCAACGGCCGCCGCGAACAGCACACCCAGGAGTGGCTGGACGCGTTTACCGAAGCCACTCACCGCGCCTTGCAACAGGCCGGGGTGGACGGCCAGGACATCCTCGCCATCGGCGTTTCCGGCCAGCAACACGGCCTGGTATTGCTGGATGACCAAGGCCAGGTGCTGCGCCCGGCCAAACTGTGGTGCGACACCGAAACCGCGCCCGAAAATGATCGCCTGCTGCAACACCTGGGCGGTGAAAGCGGCTCCCTGGAACGCCTCGGCGTGGCCATCGCGCCGGGCTACACCGTGTCCAAGCTGCTGTGGACCCGCGAACAGCACCCGGAGGTGTTCGCACGCATCGCGCATATCCTGCTGCCCCACGACTACCTCAACTACTGGCTCACCGGCCGCGCCTGCGCCGAATACGGCGATGCCTCCGGCACCGGTTATTTCAACGTGCGCACCCGTGAATGGGACCTGACACTGTTGCGCCACATCGATCCCGACGGACGCCTGGAAGCTGCGCTGCCCGAGTTGATCGAGGCCAACCAGCCAGTGGGCACCATCCTGCCAGCCATCGCCGAGCGCCTGGGCATCAACCCGAACGCCCGGGTGTCCAGCGGCGGCGGCGACAACATGATGGGCGCCATCGGCACCGGCAATATCGCCCCCGGCGTGATCACCATGAGCCTGGGTTCATCCGGTACCGTGTATGCCTTTGCCGATCAGGCCAACGTCAGCCCGCAGGCGTCGGTGGCGACTTTCTGTTCATCCAGCGGCGGCTGGCTGCCGTTGATCTGCACCATGAACCTGACCAACGCCACCGGGGTCATCCGCGAGCTGTTCGACCTGGATCTGGTGGCGTTCAACGGGTTGGTGGCCCAGGCACCGATCGGCGCCGACGGCGTGAGCATGCTGCCGTTCCTCAATGGCGAGCGGGTGCCCGCCCTGCCCCACGCCACCGGCAGCCTGCACGGCCTGACGATGACCAATCTGACCCGCGCCAACCTGTGCCGCGCCGTGGTCGAAGGCACTACCTTCGGCTTGCGCTATGGCCTGGACCTGCTGCGCCAGACCGGCCTGCAAAGCCAGAGCATCCGCCTGATCGGTGGCGGCTCGAAAAGCCCGGTGTGGCGGCAGATGGTCGCGGATATCATGAACACCGAAGTGGTCTGCACCGAACAAAGCGAAGCCGCAGCCCTGGGCGCGGCAATCCAGGCCGCGTGGTGCCAGTCCGGTGAAAGCCTGGCGCAGTTGTGCCAGCGCTGCGTGAGCGTCGACGCAGCCAGCCGCACACTGCCGGATGCCGGCAGCGTCAGCGCCTACCAGCAGGCTTATGAGCGTTATCAACAGCACGTGGCATCCCTTTAAGAGCGAACGAATATGTATTTGGTATGTGGCGAAGCGCTGTTTGATTTTTTCAGCGAGGACGATGCCAGCGGCAAGGCATCCAGGGTCAATTACAAGGCGATTGCCGGCGGCTCGCCGTTCAACGTCGCGGTAGGCTTGCGTCGACTGGGAATCGACGCGGGCTTTTTCGCCGGGATCTCCGACGACTACCTGGGCCGACGCCTGTTGCAGGTGCTCAAGGACGAAGGCGTGGGCGAGGATTACCTCGTGGAATTCTCAGCGCCCACCACCCTGGCAATGGTCGCAGTGGGTGCCAATGGCTCACCGCAATACAGCTTTCGCGGTGAAGGTTGCGCCGACCGCCAGTTGCAACTTGAGCATCTACCGGCGTTGGGCGACGAAGTGCGTGGCGTACACATCGGCTCGTTCTCACTGGTGGTGCAGCCGATTGCCGACACCCTGCTGGCCCTGGTACGCCGGGAAAGCGGCAAGCGCCTGATCAGCCTCGACCCCAACGTACGCCTGAACCCGGAGCCGGATATCGAGCTGTGGCGCGCCCGCGTGGCCGAGCTGGTCAAGCATGCCGACCTGATCAAGGTCAGTGACGAAGACCTGCACCTGCTCTACCCCGGCCAGGCTCCGGAAAGCATTCTGCAAGGCTGGTTGCAACACCGTTGCCAACTGGTGTTCCTGACCCGTGGCGGCGACGGCGCGACGGTGTTCAGCCGCCAGCACGGCAGTTGGTCGGCGCCGGCGGCCAAGGTCGTCATGGCGGACACGGTAGGGGCTGGCGATACGTTCCAAGCCGCGTTGATTGCCTGGCTGACCGAGCAGCAACTGGACTCGGTAGAGGGCCTGCAACGGCTGACCCGCGAGCAGATCAGCAGCATGCTCACCTTCGCCATCCGCGCTGCCGCACTCACCTGCAGCAAGACCGGGCCGGACCTGCCCTACCGCCAGCAATTGAACTAGCCCAGCCTGCCCCCGCGCGCTGCGGGGGCAACTCATTTACTCCTTTCTCCTTTCCTCCACAACCTGTCAACTTTGACAGTTGTCAGTCGTGGTTTTCGGGTCAAGACTCCGGTTACGCCTCAATCTCAAGGAAGTGGCGCCAACATCATTGTGTTGCCGGGAGATTTTATGAAAAACATCAAGATTGGCTTGTTCGTAGGGATAGTGTTGGCCACGTCGGTTGCTCGCGCAACGCCACTGGATACCACGACAGACCTGGAGTCTATTGCATGGGAACATGTGTCCTTTGTGTCTATAGCACCCTATGCCCCATTGAAAACTTTGAGCCCAGAAAAGAGCGCCACTCAACCCGGATTCCCTACGGGTTTCTGTAACGGCACCTCGGCAAATGGGATCAGTTGCCGCACGGGAGCGGGAAAAGCTGTCGGACATACACGCATAGGGGTCAATTTGCACTATTGAAGTGGCCAGCATGAGCCGGATACTTGGTTTGCGCAGCACGGGATAGTGTTGGCCACGTCGGTTCCAGGCGCAACGCCCGTCGACACAAAGGCAATTCTGGAAGATGTGAGGAGACCCAGTTGGACAGCTATACGCTGGAGGGTTTCAGCGGTAATGCGCAGGTACGCATGAGCTGGTAGGCTCACGCTTCCCTAGCGCGGGTAACCGCCCGGGCAACGATGGCGCCCACCACCGCCCCCACTATCGGTGCCGCCCAGAATAGCCACAACTGCATCAGGTATTCCCCGCCGGCAAACAATGCTGGCCCGGTGCTGCGCGCCGGGTTGACCGAGGTGTTGGTGACGGGGATGGCCACCAGGTGAATCAGCGTCAGGGTCAGGCCAATGGCAATCGGCGCAAACCCGACAGCCGAACCCGGGCCGGTGACACGCATGATGATGAACACAAAAAAGAACGTCCCCACCGCCTCGACCACCAACGCGGCCAGCAGGCTGTAATGCCCGGGGCTCAATTGGCCATAGCCGTTGGCGGCGAAAGCGCCCACTTCAAACCCCGGACGACCACTGGCGATCAGCGCCAACACGGCGGCGGCGACAATCGCACCGGCGACTTGGGCAATGATGTACGGCACCACGTCAACGCCCGGCATCCGGCGCCCCACCCATAGGCCGATGGTCACCGCCGGGTTGAAGTGTGCACCAGAAATACTGCCCACCGCGTAGGCCATCGTCAGCACCGTCAAGCCAAAGGCCAGGGCGACACCGGCGAAGCCGATCCCGAGTTCCGGAAACGCCGCGGCCAGTATCGCGCTGCCGCACCCGCAGAAGGTCAACCAGAACGTCCCAAGAAACTCTGCTGCGATTTTCTTTTGCAAACCAACTCCACCCAATGCCAACGCCATCCGATTGATGGGCCTGGCGGCGACGGTAGCAAAAGCGATTAACTTGGCTGTATCAGACTTGTCCGGTAAACCGGTGAGCCTTTTTCTATGGCAGCGTTGCAACGACTGCATCGTCGGTGCCCGTGCTGTCTTCAGCACCGCCTGCCACATAAGTGCCGTTTGGGGATATCGCCGTCAGACCGCTTTCCTGACCGCCGCCGAACTGTGGAATGGCCACGGTTCCCGTCGCAGAAGTCCAGGTGGCGGCCTGGTGATGCTCGCCGGCATTTTCGCTGGTCAGTGCCACGACGTCGTTATCACTCAAATCCACGAAGCCTATATGTGTGCCGCCTGCCAACGGCGGAATCAACTGAGTGCTGCCCGACGAAGGCGTCCAGAAGGCCAACAGATGATGGCCATTGCTGTCCTGGTACGACACAACGGCATGCCCGTTATTGTTCAACCGCAAACCGGTGATTCGAGATGCCCCCGATACACCGCTGATGCTGCTCAACTGAACCGGCGTGGCGCTTGGATTGGGCCAGTAGACGGCTTGGGGCACATCCGGCGCCGAGAAGTGGCAAGTGCCCAGCAACTGCACTGCATTGTTTACGCTGCTTACGCTGCAGCCCGTGCTACCGGCAGGTGTGGTCAAGGGCGTCGTGACCAAGGTGCCCAGTAGCCCGGTTTTCTGCACGACTTTGGCGACGGTGTTGCCAGACGCAGGATTCGGGCAGTCGAGCGCAACGGTGGGCACACCGTTTATAGGCGTGTTGTTGATGTCGGCGGGAAAGCAGTTGTCGTGCAGGGCGGACACTTGAAGCGGGGCTGTACTCCCGGAAAACCACAACACTGCCGTTGCGTCACCGGTACCGCTTAAGCTCGCCCCGGCCAATACATCGCTCTGGTTGAAGGCACTAATGACAGTGCGCGCCTCAGGCAGTAATCCAGTGCCCAATACCGAGACGGCTTGCAACGCCACCGGCGCAGCGCCCGGCGTAGCGCTGTTCCAGATGACGGCGGTGGCTCGATTGTCTGCCATTTTGCATGAGCCCGCTATTTGTCCGTTATTGTCTATAGCCACGGCGGTGCAGCCTTGGCCACTCACCAATGGCGGTAGCGGAACTTCAGTGCCTGCCGTGGACGCGACCCACGCCACGGATGGCCCCGAAGTAGTGCCCGGGGTACAGGTACCCACCACAACGCCCGAGTTGTTGACCGCCAAGGAAACACATTGCTTCCCGGCAGCCGTGCCTTCACCGACGAATGTTGCTGCGCTGACAGCGCCTGTATAGGCAGTTGCACCCGCCATCGCGAGAACCAGCGTGCGGTTGATCAAATTGTTCATGGCTATTCTTTCCTTGGAGGCCAGTTTGATGGCCGGCGGGTGAGACGTTTCAAGCGCCGGGGCAACCTAGTTATGGCACAGTTCCCAGGACAGACAACTGTCAGAGTTGACAGGTTGTGAGGTGATAAAAAAAGGCGTAATAGATGCTTCCCTCACGCAGCCCACGCCCCCATGAAGATGAAGCTTTTGTCAGTAAAGCCTCACTTAATCGATGGTTAATCCCCCGGGAAGACAGTTGATTCGACCGCACTCGCACGGCTCCAACCGTTGCACAGGGCGGCCGCGGCTCATCACGTTGTTGAGCCTGCGAACGACTTGCGGAGAAACACCATGAAACTGCGTACGTTAATGCTCGGTGCTGCACTGGCCCTGACGGCTGTAACGGGGATGGCGCAGGCTGACACCGCACCCGTCGTCACGCCTTATCACTACGGCGAGAAGATGGATGTGCAGAAGGTGCTTGCCATGCATGAAACCGATACCAATGAATGCAAGGTGATCAAGGCCGATATCAAGTTCGTGGACAGTCAAGGGAAAGTCCAGGACGTGGGCTATCGCAAACTGTCGGAAGCCTGTGATTTCCAGAATTGAACCGATCGGCTTTTTTGTAGGAGCGAGCTTGCTCGCGAAAGACTCCAGCGAAACGCGGGCATCCTGAATGTACGCGGGCCTTGCGTTCTTCGCGAGCAAGCTCGCTCCTACAGGGGTATCCTTGAGCGCTCGTTACGGCTGAAAGGATTCGCCATGCAAGTGCACTTCCGTCCCCTCGCTACCTTCACTGCCCTGCTGTGCTTTGCCCTCGCGCTGATCTGGGGTTTGCGCCCGGACCTGCTCCTGTGGGTGTGGAGTGTTGAATACTCCAGTGCCACCGGCCTGGTCGCCCGACGCAACGCCGCGCTGTTCCTGGCCATTGGCATCATGTTTTACCGCGCCCGCCATTCCCCACCTGATGCGACACGGCATGCCATGACCTCCGGCTTTGCGATCGGCTGTTTTGTGCTGGCGATGTTGGGGATCAGCGAATGGATCAGCGGCCATGCGGGCCCGGGGATTTCGCTGGCGGTGATCACGGAAACGGCGTTGGGCCTGGCGTTTCTCCAGGCCCGCAAGTCTTCACTGATTGAAGCTCAACCGTCCGTTTAATAGACGTCCGTTTAATAGAAAGGACACGCACCGGCTCGTTTGAGGGCCGGGGCATGGGTGTGGGTGTGCTTGAGGTCTTCACGCAACTCGGTAATCAAATTGCAGATCGCCCGACTGCTGTCGAGCTTGTTCGCGCAAATGCCGGTGACCACCAAGTCGACCCGGTCATGGTCGATCTCGTGATAAACCTTCACCGTCAGCGAGGCGTCTGGCGCCTTGGTGACTTCACAGCGCTTAGGCAGAAAACTTCCTTCAATAATGCCGCGTAATTCCAGATCCGAAAGCATGGCCGACCTCTCCTTTTATGAGATTGCCAATCGATTGTTATCAATATTCTTTATTCGTACGGCTGGCGAACGCGGTGACACGCTCGCCGTTTGCGCCTGACCAGCCCTGGCAGACGGCTTTGCTTACCCAGCGTACTAGGCTCGCTCGAAATGCGTTGGATCCTTTCCTCATAAGCGACGACATTACTTATATAAGTTACGCGGCAGACCGCCATCAACCCTCCCGTTTGAGGTATGAACCGTCGTGCTTGTAGCTCATTCAGAGTTGTAACAGGATCTTATAAAGGGCGGCGGCAAAAACTGAGTGCAACACCTGACCTTTCCGGTAGGGTGTTGCCATGTCTTATCACGAACTCAGCGTTGAAGAACGCTCC